>NZ_JBHYGG010000299.1:0-35041 GCF_051859125.1 Gemmata sp. | reverse complement strand
CAGCGCTATCTCCGGAAACTTGCCCCGGTTACAGATTCACCAGACAGAGCCTAGGCGCGGATAACTTGCAGTGGGTCACTTGCGGCGGAAGGTCATCGCCGCTGCTTCCGCGAGCGTCAGGGATTCGCTTTCGACATCCTGACTACTGATCTGGATAAACCCGGTCTCGGTCTTGGTGAAGTACACGAATCCTTCGAGTTGCTTTCCGTCCAGGGGACTGTTCGGCTGGTTATGGATACCGCTCCACCGCGCGTGGGCAAACTTGATCCCGTTGATGGTGCCCGTTTCAACCCGTGTCTGGCTCCACCCCACTTTGCTCTTCCCCATATTGCGAAGGTATTTGAACACCCGCTCCTGCGCCGTCGTCAATTCCGCGCCAGGGTGTTGCGAGACAACCACCATGAGTAGCGGCGCTGTTCCCGACGGCCTCGGGGGCGTCGTCCACGCGACGCCCCGGGCCTCGAGCTCGCTGTCCTTCACGTCTCGTTGCGACGGTGTGTACCCCTTTGGCGGCCGAATCTCGTAACCGCCGACGTCGGCGTAATCGGCGAGTCGATCTTCGTACTCGGGGTTGAGTCGCCAAACCTCCGGGTTCCGGGGTGTGCAGCCGACGATACAGATGAAGCCCAACCCGAGGTAGGCCGACAGATTGAGTGGGAAACGAAAGAGTAGGGGCACTGATTCCTCCACGTCGAAGGGCCCAAGGCTCTGACTTTGTTCGTGACCGAGCGTGGTCACACCGCGTCCGGGTCCACGCCGAGTTCGCGGAGCTTCGCGGCGAGCTTCGCCGCACGGTCCCGTTCCACTGTGGCCTGCCGCTCGGCCGCTTCTTGCTCCGCCACCATCTCGGTCGCCGTCCGAAAGGGGCGGCCGTCTCGTCCGATGATCGTCAATTCACCCGTGTCGAGTACGAACCGGATGCCGAGTCGCGGACTGACGTGCCCGTTCAAGTCGTCGATGCGAACCAGCCGGTCCCCGTCCCGTTTCCAGCCGGCCGCGTGCGACGGGAACTCGGGGTACACGATGTAGTATTCTTCCGCCCCGTGCGTCTGGTAGAACTCGAACTTGTCTTGCATCTGCTCGAAGCGGTTGCCCGGCGACCACACCTCGAACACGACCTGTGGGAACAAGCCTCCCTCTTCCCACACCTTGTAGCTCCCGCGGTCCGCCTTGGGCCGCCCGAACGCGACGTACACGTCCGGTGCCTGACGGGTGCAGACGCTTCCTTGGACCGCGTAGATGAGGTGGTTCCCCGCGACGAACACGTCCGGGTCGTTCCGGTACTGCACGTCGAGGTTCGAGTGCAGGAGCACGATCCAATTGAACTGCCAGGTGTTGTCGGACATGGGGAGTCCGTCGTCGTCGGGGTAGTGGACCGCCGGGGTGGTCGGGGATGCCATAGCCGACACGTCTCGCCTCCTGTACTCACAACTCGTCGGTTCCTCGCACCATTACGCCGCAACTGCGGGTGCCGGCGGCAAGCCGGCCATGTGCGCGAGCAGTCCGAGCAGGCGGTCGGGTTGCTGGATGGTGTACTCCGAGAGGTCGAACGTGAGCTGAGCGCCCACCAAGCGGAGGAACTTCCAGTTGATCCCCGTGGTCACGCAGCCGTAGATCGTCTCGACCGCGTTGCCGGCTCGCAGGTTGAACCGCTGCGCCCCGATCATCGCCGCGATGCACTGCCCGTACCCCTCGGCGATGTTGTCCCGCTTCGCCTCGAAGATCACGACCACCGGGGCCGACACCCGCGGCAGTTGCGGACCCTGCCCGATGAGGAAATCAACGTAGCCAGTTAATTGAGCGGCGGGGTCGGCGGGGAACTCGACGCCCGAGAACAGGTTGATCCGCCCGCCTCCGCGGCCCCACAGTTCACTCAGCACGGGAGCGACGAGCAACTCCGAGCGTGCCTTCTCAGTGTTGATGAGGTTCGCGAGCGTCAGGTTCATCCCGAGAAACGACCGGAGCGCGGCGCTGGCCGGAATCTCTTGCACGCCCACAAACAGGTCCGCGCTTCCTTCGGTCAGCCCGAACTGGATCGCGACATCGGGATACGGGAAGTCTTTGTACGACACTGCGAATCTCCTCTCGGGGCCACCGCTACTATACCGCACGCCTTCCCGTTCGCGAATGGGCCGGCGATGGGACGGTGCGGGCGCGTCCGTACAATGTCTGAATCGCGCTCTCGCGCACGCACCACGGGGGACTGGGTCCATGCTCGGCAGGCTGTTCAGCAAGATCAAGTCGGGGCTCGCCAAGACCAAGAACGTCTTCGGCGGCGTTTTCGACCTGCTCCGCGGCAAGGGCCGCGTCGACCAGGCGTTCCTCGACGAACTCGAGAAGCGGCTGTACCTCGCCGACGTCGGCACCCAGGCCACGGGCACCATCGTCGACCGGGTGCGGCAGGGGTTCCGCGACAAGGAGGTGAGCGGCGAGGTCGAGGAGTTCGTCAAGGCGCAGCTCCGCGACCTGCTCGTCACCGAGAACCCCGGCATCACGTGGGCACCGAGCGGGCCGACGGTGATCATGATCGCCGGGGTGAACGGCTCGGGGAAGACCACCAGCATCGCGAAGCTCGCCCAGCGGCTCCAGAGCGACGGCAAGAAGGTCGTGGTCGCGGCGTGCGACACGTTCCGGGCCGCGGCCGTCGAGCAGCTCACCGTGTGGGCCGGCCGCATCGGGTGCGACATCGTCAAGCAGGGGCAGGGGGCGAACCCGTCGGCCGTGGCGTTCGACGCCTGCGAGAAGGCGAAGGCCCGCGGGTTCGACGTGCTCATCGTGGACACCGCCGGCCGGCTCCACACGCAGACGCACCTGATGAAGGAACTGGAGAAGATCCACGGCGTCGTCGCGAAGCAGGTGCCCGGCGCGCCGCACGAGGTGCTGCTGGTGCTCGACGCGACGACCGGCCAGAACGCGCTGATGCAGGCCGAGCAGTTCTCGAAGTCGGTGAAGTGTACCGGGATCATCCTCTCGAAGCTCGACGGCACCGCGAAGGGCGGGGCGGTGTTCGCGATCAAGCAGAAGCTCGGGCTCCCGGTGAAGTTCGTCGGCCTCGGCGAGCAGATCGAGGACATGGAGCCGTTCGACGCCGACGCCTTCGTCACCGAGCTGTTCGAGAAGGGCTAGCGGAGTTTCGAGTTGCGCGTTTCACGCTTCGAGTTGTCGGGTGGCTGCGGGGCCAGCACCGGAACTTGACACCTCGCGCTCGCAACTCGAAATCCGATCATGCGGGTCCGGTTGTACCGCCTGCCGAAACTCGTCGGGCGGCGCGACCGGACTCTTCCCCCATTGATTTCGGTCCGCGGGGGGTCGAATAATGCCTCGTCGAACCGCTTCAGGCCGCTGTTTGCAGTTCCACTTCTACTGCTGAGCCAGAACCGCCCATCTGGATCGAACGTTTCGCAGCGGTCGCCCTGTTCCCTGCCGTCGGCTCTCCCCCGACGAAGGGGGTCCTCATGGTCGCCGTCGTCCAGGATCACCGCTCCGGGCACCCGTGGGTTTCGCACTACCCGCAGGGCGTACCGACGCACCTCGACTACCCCGACGAGCCGGTCCACTGGCTCCTCGAACGGGCCGCCGCCCGCACCCCGGACCGGGTCGCGTGCCAGTTCTTCCGGCAGGCGCTGACCTACGCCGAACTGCTCGACCGCAGCCGCCGGTTCGCCGCGGCGCTCAAGAAGCGCGGGCTCCGGGCCGGCGACCGCGTCGGCATCGTGCTCCCGAACACGCCCGAGTACCTCGTCGCGCTGTTCGGCACGTGGATGGCCGGCGGCGTCACGGTGCCGCTGAACCCGCTCATGGTCCCCGACGAGCTGGCGGAGGTGGTCCGCTCGACCGGGTGCCGGTACCTCGTGTCGCTCGACCTGCTCCTCCCACTCATCGGCTCGGCCGACAACGGTCAGCTCGACGCCGTGTACGTCACCAGCCTGGGGGACCGCCTGCCGTGGTTCAGCCGGCAGCTCTACCGGTTCGCCCGGCTGCACCGCCTCGGGGTGCGGGGCGGCCGCGTCCCGGGCGTCGCGGTGGACCTCGACGAGGCGCTCGCGAACGCCCCCGACTTCGTGGCCGACCGCGTGCCGCCCGGAGCGTTCGCGAACATCATGCCCAGCGGCGGCACGACCGGCACGCCGAAGTCGGTGCTGCTGACGCACCGGAACCTCGTGTCGAACGCCTGGCAGGTGCTCCACTGGAACGGCCGCCGCGTGGGCGAGGACGTGGTCCTCGCGGTGCTCCCGTTCTTCCACAGCTACGGCCTCACGGCGTGCGCCCTGTGCGGCGTCGCGATGAGCGCCACGCTGGTCCTGCACCACCGGTTCAAGGCCGACGCGGTGCTGCGGCTCATCGAGCAGTGGCGGCCGACGCTGGTGCCCGCGGTGCCGGCGATGCTCGCCGCGTTCAACGCGGCGCTGGTCCGCCGCCGGTACGACCTCGGCGCGATCCGCTCGGTGATGTCCGGCGGCGCGCCGCTGAGCCCCGACGTCGCCGCCGAGTTCTCCGAGCGGAGCGGGGCGGTCGTGGTGGAGGGGTACGGGCTCTCCGAGGCCAGCCCGGTGACGCACGCCGGCCCGCTCGACGGCACCGCCCGGCCCGGCACCATCGGCCTGCCGATGCCCGACACCGAGGCGATGATCGTGGACGCGACCACCGGCGTCGGCCCGCTCCCGTTCGGCGCGGTGGGCGAACTCGTGGTCCGCGGCCCGCAGGTGATGGCCGGGTACTGGAACGACCCCGAGGCGACCGCCCAGGCGCTCCGCAACGGGTGGCTCTACACCGGCGACCTCGCGACGTGCGACGCCGACGGGTTCTTCAAGATCGTTGACCGCAAGAAGGACCTCATCATCACCTCCGGGGTGAACGTGTACCCGACCGACGTGGAGCACGTCCTCCGCGGGTGCCCGCAGGTCGCGGACGTCGCGGTCCTCGGCGTGCCGGACAAGCAGCGCGGCGAGTTGGTGAAGGCGGTCGTGGTGCCGAAGGACATGCGGGCGTTCAGCCGCCGAGCATTCGACGACTTCGTCCGCCAGCACCTCGAGGTCCACAAGCGACCGCGGGTCGTCGAGGTCGTCGCCGGCCAGCTCCCCCGCACGATGCTCGGAAAGGTGCTCCGCCGCGCCCTCCGCGACCAGCCGCCCCAGGCGAGCGGGGGACGTGAGTCCCCCGGTTGATGAGTGTGTTTCCGGGGGGCTCACGTCCCTGCTCGCCAGGAGATTCAAGACACCAGAGGTGACCCATCATGACCGCTACTCTCCCGCCGCTCGCCGTTCTCGCCGGGGTCCGCACGCCGTTCGCCAAGGCGTTCGGCGCGCTCGCGAACGTCCCCGCCGACCGGCTCGGTCAGGTCGCCGTCGAGGGCGTGCTGGCCCGCGCCAACCTGCGGCCGACTGATGTCGGAGAGGTCGTGTTCGGCAACGTCGCCGGGCAGCCGGACGCCTCGAACATCGGCCGCGTCATCGCGCTGCGCAGCGGCGTCCCGCACGACCGCGTCGCGCACACCGTGAACCGCAACTGCGCCTCGGGGATGGAGTCGGTGTTCGCGGCGTGGCAGGCGCTCAACGAGGGCCGCACGGACCTGATCGTCGCCGGCGGCACCGAGTCGATGTCGAACGTCCCGCTGCTGTGGAACAACAAGGCCCGCGACTTCTTCATGGACTGGCGCAGGGCCGGGCTCGGCGGCAAGGCCTCGATGCTCCTGCGGCGGTTCCGGCCGGCGCTGCTGAAGCCGGTCGCGGCGCTCGAACTCGGCCTCGGCGACCCGACGTGCGGCCTGAACATGGGCCAGACCGCCGAGGTGCTCGCCAAGGAGTTCGCCATCCCGCGGCAGGCGCAGGACGAGTTCGCGGTGACGAGCCACCAGCGGGCGGTCGCCGCGTGGAAGCGCGGGTTCTTCGCGGACGAGGTCGTGCCAGTGCCCGCCGCGTTCACGAAGGGCGAGGGGGTCGCGACGGACACCGGCCCGCGGCCCGGCCAGTCGCTCGACGCGCTGGCGAAGCTGAAGCCGATCTTCGACCGCAAGGGCGGCTCCGTGACGGCCGGCAACAGTTGCCCGATTACCGACGGCGCGGCGGCCCTCGTGGTGACGCACGCCGACAAGCTCGCCGGCCGCGAACCGCTCGGCACCATCCGGGGGTACGCCCTCGCGGGGTGCGATCCCAAGCGCATGGGCCTCGGCCCGGTGTTCGCGGTCCACAAGCTGCTGCGGCAGACCGGCGCGACGCTCGCCGACTTCGACCTGATCGAGATCAACGAGGCGTTCGCGGTGCAGGTACTCGCGTGCAAGCAAGCGATGGCCTCGGCCGAGTTCGCCCGCCGCGAGTTGAACGACGACAAGCCCGTCGGCGACCTCGACCTGAGCAAGGTGAACGTGAACGGCGGCGCGATCGCGCTGGGCCACCCGGTCGGCACGTCGGGCACCCGGCTGATCCTCACGCTGATGCGGGCGCTCCGCGATCGGGGGCTGAAGCGCGGGTTAGCGGCGCTGTGCGTCGGCGGCGGCCAGGGGGCCGCGGTGTGGGTGGAAACACCTTGAAGTGAGGAGTGCGGACTGAACGACGCGTCTTCGACTCCCCATTACGAGTTCCGCATTCCGCATTCGGAAGAGGATCACCATGACGGATCACCTGAAGCACCTGCGGATCGAGCGCGACGCCCGCGGCGTGGCCACGGTCACCTTCGACGTGCAGGGCGCGCCGTTCAACGTCTTCAACGACGAGGTCATCGGCGAACTCCGCGCGGTGATTGACGCGCTGGAGCGCGACCCGCCGCGGGTCGTCGTGTTCCGGAGCGGCAAGCCGTCGGGGTTCTTCGCCGGGGCCGACGTGAACCGCATCCAGCAGCTCGAACACGCCGACGAGGTGCGGGCCGTCGTCGACGCGGGCCACTCGACGTTCGCGCGCCTCGAGCGGCTCCCGTGCCCGACGGTCGCGGTGATCCACGGGCCGTGCCTCGGCGGCGGCCTGGAGTTCGCGCTCGCGTGCCGGCACCGCGTCGCCCGCGACGACGCCGCGACCAAGCTCGGCCTGCCCGAGACGAGCCTCGGCCTGATCCCGGGGTGGGGCGGCACGCAGCGGCTCCCGCGGCTCGTCGGGCTGCGGCAGGCGCTCAAGATGATCCTCGAAGGCGCGAACCTCAGCGCCTCGAAGGCCGCCGCGATCGGTCTGGTCGATGTCGCCGCACCCGCCGAATCGTTCGACGCCGCGGTGAGCCAGTTCATCGACGACCGTCTGAACGGCCGCTCGGCCCGCCACCCGACGCGGAAGCTGCTCGACACGCTGCTCGACGCGACCGCACCCGGCCGCGCGGTCGTGTTCGCGGCGGCCCGAAAGAAGCTCGCGAAGAAGGCCCGCGACTACCCGGCGCTGCCCGCGGCGCTGCGGGCAATCGAGGCCGGCTACCGCAGCCCCGGGGCCGCGGGCTACCACGCCGAGCGCGAGGGGTTCGTGAGCGTCGTGTTCTCGCCCGTGGCGAGGAGCCTCATCGGGCTGTTCTTCCAGCGCGAGAAGGCCCGCAAGCCGTCGACGTGGGTCCGCGGCACCAAGCCGGCCACCGTGAAGAGGGCCGCGGTCGTCGGGGCCGGCACGATGGGCGCGGGGATCGCGCAGCTCCTCGCGTTCAACGGCGTGCCGGTGGCACTGAAGGACATCAGCGAGGAAATCGTCGCGGGCGGGATGAAGAAGGTCGCGGCGCTCACGGCCACGGCCTCAAGCAAGGGGCTGCTCACGCGAGAAGCCGCCGACGATCTCGTCCGGCGCGTCACGCCGACCACGGAGTGGGGACCGCTCGCGGGGTGCGACCTCGTCATCGAGGCGGTCGTCGAGCGCGAGGACGTCAAGCGCACCGTGTTCCGCGAACTCGCCGAGAAGCTCGGGCCGCGGGCCGTGCTCGCGTCGAACACGTCGGCGCTGTCGGTGTCGCGGATCGCGGGCGCCACGCCCCACCCCGAGCGCGTCGCGGGCCTGCACTTCTTCAACCCGGTCCACCGGATGCAGTTGGTCGAAGTGGTCCGCGGCCGCGACACCGGCGACGCGACTGTCGCGACGCTGGTCGAACTGGTCCGCAAGCTCGGGAAGGTGCCGGTCGTCGTCGCCGACAGCCCGGGGTTCCTCGTGAACCGCACGCTGTTCCCGTACCTCGACGAGGCGGTGCGGCTCGTGCTCGAAGGCGTCTCCGGCGAAGAGGTCGACCGCGCCGCGGTGCGGTTCGGGATGCCAATGGGGCCGCTCGAACTGCTCGACCAGATCGGCGTGGACATCGCGGCCGACGTGTCGAAGACGTTCGCGGCGCTCACCAGCGACCCCGGCCCGGTGCCGGCGCGGTTCGCCGAGATGGTCGCGGCCGGCGCGCTCGGCAAGAAGGCGGGCCGCGGGTTCTACACGTACGACGGCGACCGCCGCGGTAAGCCGACCGAGTGGGCCACGCCGCGGCGCGCCCGCAGGCCCGAAGGGGCGGCCGCGGGCGAGTTGTCCGAAGTTCAGAAGCGATTGGTCTACCCGATGATCAACGAGGCCGCGAAGTGCCTCGGGGCCGGCGTCGTCGCGGAGGCGTGGGCGGCCGACCTGGCGATGGTGCTGGGCACCGGGTTCGCGCCGTTCCGCGGCGGCCCGCTCCGCACCGCCGATTCGCTCGGCGTCGCAAGAGTCGTGCGCGAACTCGACGAACTGCGTGCCGCGCACGGCCCGCGGTTCGAGCCGGCGGAACTGTTGCGGCACACAGCCCGCGAGGGCCACGGGTTCTACGCGGACACGCGAGCCCTCGCGCACGTTTAACGAATCGATTTCATTGGCGAGCCGGGAGCGTCAGCGACCGGAGTTCTTGTTGAACGCAAACTCCCGTCGCTGACGCTCCCGGCTCGCCACAACACCGAGGTTCACCCATGAGCACCGACGTTCGCTCTCCGTCCTTCGCGGAGGAAGCCCTTCGCCTCGGCGGGAAGGGGGCCGAGGAGGTCCGCCGCATGGGCGCGGTGGACACGGCCGACGACCAAGTCGAGGAGCTGTTCGCGGCCCGGCACCGCACGACCGCGAGCCCCGTTCACCGCGCCGTGTGGGACGCCGAGGTGTCGCCCGACCAGTGGGCCGCGCCCGTGCCGGTCGTGTCGCCCGAGGCCGAGCAGGCGATGAAGAACTCGCTCAACGTCGTGCGGCAGCACCTCGTGGACGGGACGTTCCTCGACGGCGAGGGGAAGATCGCCGAGGGCGTGCTCGCGGAACTCGGCGTCGCCGGGTACTGGGGGCTTCTCGTCGAGACGAAGTACGGCGGGTCGGGCGTGCCGTTCGCCCGGTTCGCGAAGTTCATCACCGAGATGGCGCTGCTCGACCCGACGGTCGCCGGCCTCGCGTCGGTCCACGGGTGCATCGGGGCGGTGGACCCGGTCCAGACGTTCGGCACCGAGGAGCAGAAGCGGCGGTGGCTCCCCGAACTGGCGAGCGGCCGGCGGCTCTCGGCGTTCGCGCTCACCGAGCCGGGGGCCGGGTCCGATCTCACGGCGCTGCGCACGGTCGCGGTGCGGGACGGCGACGAGTTCGTCGTCACCGGCGAGAAGCTGTTCATCACCAACGTGCGGCCGGGCCGCACCATCGGGCTCGTGTGCCTCATCGACGGCAAGCCCGCGGTGCTGGTGGTCGACCTGCCCGACACCGAGACGCCCGAGTTCCGCCTGAAGAACTACGGGCTGTACGCGCTGAAGCAGTGCCACAACCACGGCATCGTGTTCGACGGGTTCCGCGTGCCCGCCGGGAACCTGCTGGTCCCGCACGACGGCGACGGCCTCACGATCGCGTACCACGGGCTGAACCGCGGCCGGGTCGCACTGTGCGCGAACGCCGCCGGGGCGATGCGGAAGATGATGGCCGACATGGTCCCGTGGGCGAAGTTCCGGGTCACCTACGGCGAGCCGATCGCGAAGCGCGAACTCGTGCGGCGGCGGCTCGGGCACCTCGCCGGGCTGATCGTGGCGTGCGACGCGCTGACCGAGTGGTGCGCCGCGCTGCTCGACGCCGGCTACCGCGGGGAGATGGAGTGCATCATCGCGAAGATCTTCGGCAGCGAGGCGCAGAAAGAGGCCGCGATCGAGTTGCACATGAAGACGCACGGGGGCCGGGCGTTCCTGCACGGGCACCTGTTCGGCGACAACGTCCACGAGTTACTCGCCCCGTGCATCTACGAGGGCGAGGGCGAGATGCTCGGCATGGCGTTCTTCAAGTCGCTCGTGAAGCAGCACGGGCGGGAGTTCTTCGAGCCCATCGGCAAGGTGCTCGCGGCGAACAAGATCCGCACGCCGAACCTGATGAACCCGTCGCACCTGTGGAAGCTCAAGGGGCCGATGGTTCAGTACGCGAAGTGGATGGCGGGGCAGGCGCTCCGCCGCGGCCACGCGGCACTGCCGGACCTGCCGCGGAACTTCCGCTCGCACGCCGAGTTCGCGGCGCACCAGCTCCGCGGGATGGCGAACGAGATCTCGGCGACGATGCGGAAGCACCAGTTGAAGCTCGCCGACCGGCAGTCCCGCATGTCGGAGCTGTCGAGCCGGGTGCAGTCGCTGGTCGTGATCCTGGCCACGGCCATCTACGCCGGCCGGCAGACCGACGAACTCACCCGCAAGGCGGCCGACGGCATCTGCCGCACGCTGACCCGCCAGTTCCTCGGCACGCGGCCGACCGACGGCGACCTCCGCGACCTGAGCGAGCTGGGCTCGGCCATCGCCGAGGGGAAGGGCGACTTCACCGCGGGCATCGACCCGCAGCCGATCCTGATGCCGTACCGCTCGTAACCGGTACCGTCCCGCACCCAGAGACCCGTCGGCCCAGGCCCGCCCCCTGGCCGGCGGGTCTCGTGCGTCCTCCCCTTCCGGCCGGCCGAAAACCTCACCGCCCCGTTGCCGCGCCGCGCGTGCGGGCTTAAATTCGGGAACACTCGCTTCCCGAACCCGCTCACGGAGCCCTCATGGCCGCGGACGCCGCGCTGAGTACGCCGCAGGAGACCGCCCTGCGCCGCAAGTTGTGCCTGATGATGTTCCTCCAGATCTTCATCTGGGGGGCGTGGTTCGAACTCGGGTTCGACTACATCCCGAGCCTCGGGTTCGCGGGCTGGCAGAACGCGCTGATCTTCGGGGCGTTCAACATCGGGGCGCTGGTGGCGCTGTTCTTCAGCACCCAGTTCGCGGACCGCAGGTTCGCGGCCGAGAAGTTCCTGGGCGTGAGCCACGTGATCGGCGGCGCGGCGATTCTGGCGCTGTTCTTCATCCGCCCGGCCCCGGCCGACCCGACCGACAAGGCCGCGGTGCTGGCGGCCGCCGACGCGGTGTTCTGGCCCTTCTTCCTGCTCATGCTGCTGCACTGCGTCTTCTACGTGCCGACGGTTTCGATCGCGAACTCGATCGCGTTCGCGAACCTGAAGAACCCGGCCCGCGAGTTCGGCCCGGTCCGCGTGTGGGGCACGGTCGGGTGGATCGTCGCGTCGTGGCCGTTCATCTTCATCCTGGTCGACTGGGCGAAGGTGCCGGCGCTGTCCGAGGTCGGGTTCGTGGACTGGGTCGGCAAGGCGCTGGGCACCTCGAAGGAGGGGGCCGCGGCGTCGGAGGCGCAGCGGTACATCTTCGTAGTGGCCGGGGCCGCGTCGTTCGTGCTCGCGGCGATCAGCCCGCTGCTCCCTCACACGCCCCCCAAGCCGGCCGCCGGCGGCGACTCGTTCGCGTGGCTCAAGGCCGCCCGGTTCCTCAAGAACCCGTTCATCGCGGTGCTGTTCCTGGTCACGTTCATCGACGCCGCGGTCCACCAGAGCTTCTTCTACTGGACCGCGTCGTTCCTCAAGAGCCCCGAGGTGGGCATCCCCGCGAACTGGGTGCTGCCGGTCATGAAGATCGGCCAGATCGCCGAGATCCTCACGATGCTCGTCCTCGGCTACGTGCTCAGGACGTTCGGCTGGCGGCTGACGATGATCGTCGGCGTGCTCGGGCACTCGGCGCGGTTCGCGGTGTTCGCGTTCTACCCCGAGAAGGAGGCCGCGATCCTCATCAACGCCCTCCACGGCGTGTGCTACGCGTTCTTCTTCGCGACCGTGTACATCTTCGTGGACGAGTTCTTCCCGAAGGACACCCGGAGCAGCGCGCAGGGGCTGTTCAACGCGCTCATCATCGGGGTCGGGCCGTTCGTGGCGAACCTCGTGTGCGGGCAACTCGGCGAGACGTACAAGGTCGGCGACAAGCTGAACTACTCGGCGATCTTCCAGGTCTCGATGTACGCCGGGCTGGCGGCCGCCGTGATCCTCGCGCTGTTCTTCCACCCGCCGAAGTCGGCCCCGAGCGAGACGCCGCCGGCGGCGTGACCGGCACCACCGGCCGAACCGCTCCGACCGTTGCGACGCCCCGCACAACGCGGGGCGTCCTGCTTTACCGGCGGTACCGCCTCTGTCGCGATCCCTCCGCGACGGGCACGGCTTTCGCGTGTTCCCGACAATCCCGCGGCCGCGTTGTCGGCTAAGTATTGAACACATCCCGGAGGCCACCATGACGCCGCTCCTCCTCGCCGCCCTCGCACTGAGTTCCGCGCCGCCGCCAGCCGCGCCCGGCGTGGACTGCCAGCCGCGGTACTACTTCACGCTGTTCGCCGGGCAGTCGGTCCCGTTCCGCCCAAGCACGGCACACACGTGGGGCACCTACGCGAAGGTGACGCCCGCGGCCGACGGGCGACTGAGCGTCGAGACCGTGACGATCAGTTGGCTCCCGGAGACCGCCGTGGTCCGGCCGTTCCGCCTGCGGCCCGAGCCCGGGAAGAACTGGTCGCTGGCCGACACGTTCGCGATCATGGCGAGCCACAACTCGCAGGTGTCGCGGTGGGGGCCGTACGAGACCGACGCGGTGCGGTACGAGATGGCCCGCAACCAGGCGGCGTACCTCGAATCAGGGCAGGTGCGGTTCCGCTCGATCGACTCGTTCAACACGAACGAGCACGTGGTGAACTGCGTCCACGCCCTGACCAGCGCCGGCCCGGCGGTGCGGAAGTACATCCAGCCGGTGATCCGCGTCGGCGAACCGGGCACGAGCCGCCTCGCGCGGCTCTACCACCGCGGCGGCGCGTTCCCGACGTACCCCGAGCGGCACGACTGGCTGCTGCCGCTGATCGGGGGCGACGCCTACCCGACGACCCCCCGCGAACCGGGCGAGCGGATCCCCCGTGAGGTGCGCTAACGGGATATAACGCCTACGGGTCGCACCCCGTAGGCTCTTCCCGGTGACGCACCATGTCTGCACTTCAACTCGCCGTCCGGCCCGACGGCGTCGCGGTCCTCACCTTCGACCAACCCGGCAGCAGGGCGAACGTCTTGACGGCCGACCTGTGGGCCGAGTTCGAGGCGGCGCTCGACGCGCTCGTGGCACGCACCGACCTGAAGGGGTTGGTGCTCGCCAGCGCGAAGCCGGGGGTCTTCATCGCCGGGGCCGACCTGAACCTGCTCGCGAACGCGCCAGGGCCGAACGACCCGGCGGTGCGCGGCTTCATCGAGCAGGGCCTGCGGGTGTTGGAGAAGCTCGAAGCGCTCCCGTTCCCGACGTGCGCCGCCATCGACGGCGCGGCCCTCGGCGGCGGATTAGAGGTCGCGATCGCGTGCGACTGCCGCGTCGCTGGCGACAACCCGAAGGTGCGGCTCGGCCTTCCCGAAGTGACGCTCGGACTCATCCCCGGCTGGGGCGGCACGCAGCGATTGCCGCGGATCGTCGGAACGGAGACAGCCGCCGAAATGCTGACGACCGGCCGGCCGCTCGACGCGGCAGTGGCGGCGGCGCGCGGATTGGTGTCGCAGGTGACCACCTCGGCCGAGTTGACTGAGGCGGCTGCTCGGATCACGGCGTCGCCCCACGGGTCAGACGCTCGCGCCCGAAAGCTGGGACCGATTCACGGTGCCGGAGCGCTCGCGCCCTTGGAACGCACCGGGGCCGCGGCGGAGGCGGTGCGGGTGATGGTCGAGGGGGCCGCGCTGCCGCTGAAGCAGGCAATCGCCCTCGAGACCGAGGCGTTCCTGCGGCTCGCCGGATCGGACGAGTCGAAGCGGCTCATCGCCGCGTTCTTCGCGAGCCGGAAGAAGTGATAATGAAAAACCGCCGCCCGGGTGGCGAGACCCGGGCGGCGGCGCGAGGAGAGTCGTGGTGCGGGTCACGGTGAGCCGGTGATCCACCCGTCGCGGAGCTTGCCGTCGCGGGCGAGGTAGAACTTGAGCGGCTGGAACGTCGCGAAGTCCTTGTGGTTCAGCACGAACGTCACGTTGTCGAGGTTCAGCGTCTCCCAGGTGTGCAGGCCGACGAGGATGTCGCCCTTCTGGATGCCGGACGCGGCCCCGATGCTGCCGGCCGCCACGTCGGTGACGAGCAGCCCGCCGTGGAGCTGCGGGTTCGCCTTGGCGACCGCGTCGGCGGCCACCGGCTGGAGCTTCACCCCGAGCCGCTTCCAGGCGAGGTCACCGGCGGCGGTCACCAGGGTGGGGCGGGCGGCCACCCCGACGAAGCTCAGCTCCAGCGCCACCGAGGTCTTGTCGCGGGTCACCTTGAGCGGCACCTTCGCGCCGGCCCCCTTGTCGATCAGGCCGCGTTCGAGGTCGATCGAGGTGACGACGGTAATGTCGTCGATCTGCTCGATCACGTCGCCGGGCTTCACCCCCGCGGCGTCGGCCGGGGAACTCGGCTCGACGCTATCGACCACGAGCGACCGCCGCGTCGGGCTCTCGACGGTCTCGCGGGTCACCGTGTCGCGGGCGACGATGCCGTGCCGCGGGCCGCCGCGGCGCTTGCCGATCAGGTCCGCGGCCCGGCCGATGACGTAGTCGGCGGGCAGGGCGAAGCCGATGTTCTGGGCCCCGGCGCGGATCGCGACGTTGACCCCGACCACCTCGCCCATGATGTTCAGGAGCGGGCCGCCCGAGTTCCCCGGGTTGATCGGGGCCGACGTCTGGATCAGCCCCTTGTAGCCCATGTCCTTGTTGAGCGTGACGTCGCGGCCCTTGAACGACACGCGGCCGTCGGTGATCGAGTGCTCGTACCCGTATGCGTTCCCGATGGCGATGACCGACTCGCCGACCATCAGGTCCGACGACGTGCCGAACGGCACCGTGGGCAAAGGCCGGGCCGGGTCGATCTTGATGATCGCGAGGTCGGCCTCCTTGTCGGTCGTCAGCACCCGGGCGGTGTACCCGGACCCGTCGTGCAGCCGGACCCGGAGCGAGTGGACGTCGTCCACGACGTGGAAGTTGGTGAGCACATACCCGCGGGGGTCGAGGACGATGCCGGTCCCCATGCCGTTGACCCGCTGCGGTTGCACCGGCTGGCGGGTGAACGGGTCGTCGCCCGGGGTGGTGATGGTCCGCTCGCTGTGGATGTTCACCACCCCGGCCTTCACCTTCTCGTACACGTCGACGACCTGGTCCTTCCGCTTGCCGGGGGTGATCTCGCGGTCCGCGGCCGCGACGCTGGTCGCCGGCGTCTGGAAGGCGGGGGTGAAGGTCGCGAGGGCGACGGCGGCCGCGAGGCCGGCCGGGACGACCATGCGGCGGTGTGCCGCGCGGAGCAGAGTGGTGAGCGTGACCGATCGCATGTGGCCCCCGTGCCAGCGGCGGAATCCTTACCGGATGCCCATGAAATCGACCCCCCGGCGGAGTCCCCTGCACGGGGCCGTGCCACGGTTTCGCACATCGTGCCCAGATCACGCACACCTGTGCGGACCGCGCCCGTGGGGCCGGGTGGCGCGGTTGTCCGTCTCGGGCGGGTGTGCGGGGTGTGCCGGTCGTGCGGCCGGTTGTCGCGGGGGCGCGGCCGGCGTAGCGTGACGGTGCCGGACCGACTTGAGCCGAACTAACCGGTTTCGCCCCACCCCCGTTGAAAGCACCCGAGCACATGGCACGAACCGCACGGATGGAGCAGATCGAGGCGATGCTGGCCGACGACCCGGACGACGCCTTCCTGCGGTACGGCCTCGCGATGGAGCACGCCAGCTCCGGCGACGACGGGGCGTGCGTCGAGGTGCTCCGCGACCTGATCGCGCGCACTGCGGCGGCGACGCCCTACGTCCCGGCGTACCTGCAAGCCGGCCAGGCGCTGGTCCGGCTCGACCGCATCACGGAAGCGTGCGACGTGCTGCGGCAGGGCGTGGACGTGGCCCGCCGCGTCGGCGACTCCCACGCACAGGGCGAAATGCAGGGGCTACTGGAGTCGGTTAGCTGACGGGTAGGTGCTGAAATGACTGACTCGGAGTGGCAATCGTCCTCGGACCCTGCGGCGATGATTGGTTGGCTGAGCCGCCGAGGGTACGGAGATGAACTGTGGCAGTTTGCAATCGCGTGCTGCCGTCGGGTTTGGGACACACTCCCTGGCGATGCCTTCCGTCGAGTGGTCATGCACGCCGAGAGGGTCGGCTCCCACGACATTGATGACGTGCTTGGCGATGCATCCCGTGCTCTCGACAAATTGGCGCGCCGCTTTGACAAGACTGAGGACGAGGAGGAGCGGGGGCGGTTGAGTCGACAAATGGGGTACGGTCGCCTGGTACAAGCCTTTGATTACCAGGACAGTGCCGGAGTGGCGGGCTCGATCAGCGACGATCTCCTTGGGTGGGCGGAAGATGAGCCGACTGAGCGGAGGACACAGGCCGATCTCCTCCGCACGTTGGTGCCGGACCCCTCACAACCGGCCTCGCCCGACGACGACTGATCCCTGAGAACGAAGACGCTGTTCACGTGAGTGATCGGTGGCCGGCACTGCCGGCCCTACGGCATGGTCCCTCCGGATACCTCCGCCAGCATCGCGGCCTTCACGGCCTCGGCACCTTCGGCGCGCAGGCGGGCGAGCCACGGCCAGTCGGCGAAGGCGTCGAGGAGTTCGCGGCGGCGGTCGGCGTCGGGAACTTCGGCGAAC
Source organism: Gemmata sp. (assembly GCF_051859125.1). NCBI lineage: Bacteria > Pseudomonadati > Planctomycetota > Planctomycetia > Gemmatales > Gemmataceae > Gemmata > Gemmata sp. The sequence goes on along the minus strand of NZ_JBHYGG010000299.1, from coordinate 18,153 downwards.
ACCACGATGCGCACTTCGGCCAGCACGCAGAGCCAGTCGGCGAACGCGGCGTCGAACTCGCCTTCGAGCTTTTCGCGGATGCGGCGGGCGAGGGAAGGGGCCGCACCGCCAGTGCCGATTGCAAGCGTCAGGTCGCCGGAGCGCACGACCGACGGCAACGTGAAGTCGCCGGCGGACGGGTCGGACGCCGAGTTCACGAGGATGCCGCGCGAGTGGGCGTCGGCCACGACACGAGCGTTAACCGTTGGCGTGGCACACGCGAAGACCAGGAACGCGCCGGTGAGGTGATCGGGGCGGTACGGTTCGGAGATGAGTTGAGCCGTTCCGGAAGCGGCCCCGACGGGGTCCACGATTCGCACGGCCGCACCGGCGGCACGCGCCGCGGCGGCCTTCCGCGACCCGACGGCCCCGCCGCCGACCACGACCGCGAGCCGGCCGGCGAGGTTCAGCGTCACCGGGAACACGCGGCGGCCCCCATTAGCTCGCGACGGCCTCGGTCGTCGGCGGGTCTTCGGCGGGCGGGGCGGCCGACGACGCCGACGCGGCATCATCGACCTTGTACTGCTCCCACTTCTTGTGCAGCGTGTTGCGGTTGATGCCGAGCCGGTCGGCGGCCTTCACCTGGGTCCGCCCGCACTCCCGCATCACCTCCTCGATGAGCGCCCGCTCCAGACCGTCCACGAGGAACGGGTGGAGCTTCAGCCCCTCGGGCCGCGGGGCGTGCATCCCGGCCTTCACCAGCGCCCGGATCAGCGACGGCACGTCGGTGCCGACGGCCGCGGCTCCCTGGCCCTTGGACGACCGGAGCGCGTACCGGGGCTTGGTGAACCGGAGCAGGTCGGGCGTGATCGGGCCGCCGTCGGCTAGCACGATGAGCCGCTCCAGCGCGTTCTCCAACTCGCGGACGTTCCCGGGCCACTCGTGCGCCTTCAGACCCTCGACCACCGCGGGCGTCAGTTCGGGGACGATGCACTTGTGCTGCTCGCTGTACCGGCGGAGGAAGTACTGCGCTAGCAGCGCGATGTCCTCGCGGCGCTCCCGCAGTGGCGGCAGCACGATCGGGATGACGTTGAGCCGGTAGTAGAGGTCCTCGCGGAAGTCGCCGGAGCCGATCAGGTCCTCAAGCGAGGCGTTCGTTGCCGCGATGACGCGCACGTCGACGCGGATCGTACGGCTCTCGCCGACGCGTTCGAACTCGCGCTCCTGGAGTACCCGCAGGAGCTTCACCTGGAGCTTCGGCGACGTGCTGTTGATCTCGTCGAGGAAGATGCTGCCGCCGTGGGCCGCCTCGAACCGGCCGGTCTTGTTCTCGACGGCCCCGGTGAACGCGCCCTTGATGTGGCCGAACAGTTCGCTTTCGAGCAGGTTCTCGTGCAGCGCGCCACAGTTGACGCGGATGAACGGCCCGTCCGAGCGGCGGCTGAGGCGGTGGACCGCCTTGGCGATGATTTCTTTGCCGGTGCCGGTTTCGCCAATCAGCAGGACGTTCGCTGACCGTGGCGCGGCGAGCCGCACCAATCGATAAACGTCCTGCATGGCCGCGGCCGTGCCTACGATTTCGGGTAGGGGCGGCTCGACATGCTCGATTTTGGGCATCAACCAGTCGCTTCCGGGAGAGGAAGCCATGAATCCGGCCCATTCCGACAACTAACAGAGGAAGTATAGCAGGTCGTGCCCGCGGTTTCCACACGGCCGCCCGTGAACCGGGCACGATTCGAGCAGAAAATCATCGGAAATGACGGCCGCACTTGCCGCACTTCACCCGAACACGTCGCTGACGGCCACGGAGCCGACGGTGGCACCATCAAGCACGAACGGAACGAGCGCGCCGGCGGCGTAGTCGGTCCGCTGGGCGTAGGCCGCTGCGGTGCCTGATCCGACCGGTTGCGTGTACACCTCGATCACGCGGTCCGGCACGTTCACGACCCAGTACACGGGGATGCCGTTCTCGGCGTAGATGCTCCCCTTGTCGTCGCGGTCCACGAGCAGCGAGCTGTCCGAGACTTCCACCACCACCCCGATCTCGCCCGGTCCGGGGTGCCGCTTGCGGAAGGTGTTCTCGTCGCCGCGAACCAGAGCCACGTCCGGTTCCGGTTCGCTCCCGGTCGGGAGCGTGATCGCCGACTGGCCCCGAGCGTCCCACCCGGGCGGGACGAGGCGGAGCAATCGCTTGAAGAGCGCCTGGAGAGCGGAATCGTGGGGCGAGCCGCGTGACATTTTGAGTACCAGGTTACCTTCGAGGAGTTCGTAGGGTTCGCCGTCCTGGAGCACGCCCTGCGCAATCATCTTGTGGTACTCGGCGAGCGTGAACTTGCGGAACGCGGCCCGCGCGAGGTAGTGCCGCGGGCGCGTGGCGGCGGGCGGCGTTGTGGCCGGAGCGGTTGACATGCGTGTGCCTCCTCGACGATCTTGTACCACGGACGACTGGCGGTCCTCAACCGGGGTTGCGGCGATGACCGAGCGCGAGATGCTCCTGCGGGCGGTGTGCGAGAGCCCCGACGACGACACCCCGCGGCTCGTCTTCGCCGACTGGCTCGACGAGAACGGCGAGTCCGAACGCGCCGAGTTCATCCGCGTGCAAATTGCAATCGCACCAGGTGAGCCGGACCCGAAGGCAATAGCGCGAGCTGATTCGTTGCTCGGGCGACACAAGAGGCAGTGGGCAGCCGAGTTGCCCACGCATATGGGCTGGGTGTGGGGTAAGTCCTGGAGCCGGGGGTTTGTCGAGGCGCTCCTGGTCACCTCAGATATGGCAGGTCCGCCTCACAATCCGGACCCCGCCCAAGCGTTCGCCGCTGCTCCGATCATCAATTTGGAAATCATGGAGCACACGATCGGCCCGTGGATTCCGCACGTGCGCCACGTCCGGACTTTGAAGCTGAGTGGCGCGCGTTTGACGCGTGCAGAAGCTGCTGCCCTTTGCTCGCCGGCTGTGGGAACTCGACCGACGAGCATTACGATCAGCGGTGGTTTCCAGTTCGAGGAGGGTGTCGTTGAACTGCTTCAGTCACAGTTCGGAGACGTCGTTCGGGTACTTGCGGAGTGACGACACTGTCACTCCCCGGTGCCGCTCTCGGGGGCGAAGCCCCGGCGCATCTGGTTCTCGGTCACGGTGCGGGGCAGCAGGAACTGCAACAAGTAGTCCGGGCCGCCGGCCTTCGAGCCGATCCCGCTCAGCTTGAACCCGCCGAACGGCTGGCGGTCCACCAGCGCCCCGGTACACTTGCGGTTGATGTACAGGTTCCCCACCCGGAACCGCCGCTTCACCTGTTCGAGGTGCGTCGGGGAGCGGCTGAACACCCCGCCCGTCAAGGCGTACTTCGTGCCGTTGGCAATGCGGATGGCGTCGTCGAGGTCCTTCGCGCGGATCACCGACAGCACCGGTCCGAAGATCTCTTCTTGCGCGAGGCCGGCGTTCTCGGGCACGTCGGCGAAGATCGCCGGCCCGACGAAGTGCCCCTGCGACGCGAGCGGCCCGACGTCGGTCTGGTGGACGAGCCGCGCCTCCTTCTTGCCGCTCTCGATCGTCTTGAGGATGCGGTCGCGGCTCTCGGCGTCGATCACCGGGCCGAGCGAGCACCCGGGCTCGTCGGCGGCGCTCACGGTCAGGCTCTTGGTCGCTTCCACGAGGCGGCCCAGGAATTGGTCGTAGATGCCGCTCAGCACGATGGCCCGCGACCCGGCCGAGCACTTCTGCCCGCCGTACCCGAACGCCGAATCGACCACGCCCTTCACGGCCTCGTCGAGGTCCGCGTCGGCGTCCACGATCACCGCGTTCTTGCCGCCCATCTCGGCGATCACCTTCTTCACGAAGGCCTGACCGCCCGGGGTCATCGCGGCCTGCTCGTTGATCGCGAGCGCGACCTTCAGCGAGCCGGTGAACGCGATCAGCGCGACGTCGGGGTGCTGCACGAGAACCGGCCCGATCTCCTCGCCGACGCCGGGGACGAAGTTCACCACGCCCGGCGGCGCGCCCGCGGCCTGGAAGCACTCCATCAACTTCGCGCCGATCACGCCCGACTGCTCGGCCGGCTTCAGGATCACTGTGTTGCCTGCAACGAGTGCGGCCGTGGCCATGCCGGTGAGGATCGCGAGCGGGAAGTTCCACGGAGCGATGACCACGGCCACTCCGCGGGCGTCGTAGAAGTACCGGTTGTCCTCGCCGGGCACGTCGCGGTGCTGCGGGGCCGCGAGCCGCTCCATCTCGGCCGCGTAGTACACGCAGAAGTCGATCGCCTCGGCGACGTCCGCGTCGGACTCGCGCCACGGCTTGCCGGTCTCCAGCACGATCCACGCCGCCAGCTCGAACCGCCGCGCACGGAACTGGTCGGCCACGCGGCGCAGCAGTGCTGCACGGTCGCTCACGGGCACGTCGCGCCACGAGTCGAACGCCTTGAGGCACGACGCGACGGCCGCGTTCGCCTGCTCGACGGTCGCCGCCGCGACCTTGCCGACGAGTTCCGCCGTCCGCGACGGGTTCACGCTATCGAGCGTCTTCGCCGCGGGCAGCGGCTTGTTGTCGACGACGACGGGGTACGTGCGGCCGAGTTCGGTGCGGACCTGCGCCAGCGCCGCGGCCATCGCCGAGCGGTTCGCCGCGACCGAGAAGTCGGAGAGGGGCTCGTTCTTGAACGCGGAGTGCGGAGTGCGGAGTGCGGAGTGCGAACCCGCCGTGCCGTTCGTCGCGTGCGTCGCCGCTGCCATGTCGTTCGCCCCGGTCTGGGTTTTCGATTCCGCATTCCGAATTCCGCGTTCCGCATTCGACGCGGGGTCGCGGAGCAGCACCTCTTCCGATAGGCCTTCCGCGAAGCCCTGGCGCAGGAACGAGTCGTTCGACGAGTTCTCCAGCAGCCGCCGCACGAGGTACGCCATCCCCGGCAGCAGTTGGCCGTAGGGCGTGTAGATGCGGACCCGGTAGCCGAGTGACTGGATCGCCTCCTTGATCGGGTCGGCCATGCCGTACAGCATCTGGAACTCGAACCGCCGTTGGGGCACCTTGAGCCGCTCGGCCGTCGCCATCGCGTGCGAGATGCTGCGGATGTTGTGCGAGCCGAACGCGGGCACGAGCCAGTCGACGTTCGCCAGCAGGAACTCGCTAAGCTTCTCGAAGTTCGCGTCGGACTGCCACTTCTTGGTGAACACCGGCACCGGCCAGCCGTTCTGCGCCGCGATCACCGTCTCGTAGTCCCAGTACGCGCCTTTCACCAGCCGCACCCACACGGGGCACTTGCGCTCGGTCTTGGCCCAGGCGAGCAGCGAGTGCAGGTCGGTCTCGGTGTCGGTGAGGTACGCCTGGATCGCGATGCCGACGTGCGGCCAGTCCCGGAACTCGGGCTCGGTCAAGACCGTCTTGAAGACGTGGAGCGTCGTGTCCTTGAAGCTGTGCTGCTCCATGTCGAAGTTGACGAACGCGCCGGTCCGCTTCGCCAGGGCGAGGATCGGCCGCAGCCGGCGGCACACGGCCCGCGTGGTGCCCTCGGGGTCGATCGGGTCGAACTGGCTGAACAGCGCCGACAGCTTCACCGACACGTTCACCCGCGGCATCGGCCCGCGGTCGTCGCGGTCGATCACCGGCTCTTCGGGCCAGGCGTTGACCTCGCGGGTGAGGCCGGCGAGCAGGTCGAGGTACTGCTTCTGGACGTGGTCGGCCTCGGCCTCGGTGATGGTCGCCTCGCCGAGCAGGTCGATGGTGAACGCGAGCCCACGGGTCCGCATCGCGTGAACGGCGGCTACGGCCTCGGCCACGTTCGATCCGGCGATGAACTTGCGGGCCATCCGCTCGGCGTTGCTCCGGGCCGCCCACGCGAGGGCGCCGCCGAGCATGCCCCCCGTCGGGATGAGCCGGGTGCCGAGGTTGGCCCACCACGGCAGCTCGTGCCGCGCCTCGCCGAGGTACTCGCTGAGGTGCCGCACCACCTCGCCCGAGTCCTTCAAGTAAGGGAGCGTGTCCACGAACCGGAACAGTTGCACCTTCAGGGTCGGGTCGTGCATGCCCAGGCCCATCAGTTTGTCTTCGAGCCACGAGCGGCTGAACAGGACCGCCCCCTGGCGGTCCACCCGCGCGAACACCTCGCGGCCGAAGTCCTTCGTGCGTTCGTCGGGGGCGGGCGGACTCGTTGGGTTCATGGGTCACTCGGTCGGTCGCTCGGGCGCACCGGGGCCGCCACGGGTTTGCCGGCCCGCCGTCCGTGCGGTAACATTGGTACTCGCCTGGTTCTTCTCATCCGTCGGGTGCTACCAATGACGGCCACGGCGATCGGAAAATTCACCGTCCTCGACACCCTCGGGAGCGGGGCCCACAGCAGCATTTTACACATCCGCCGGGCCGACGATCTCAAGGAGTACGCTCTCAAGCTGGTCCCCATCGAGGACCCGGACGACCTCAAGTACCTCGACCAGGCGCGGCACGAGTTCCGCGTCGCCGGGCTCCTCGACCACCCCAACCTCGTGAAGGTCTACTGCTTCGAGACCGAGGGCGGCGGGTGGTTCTCCCGGCCCAAGAAGGCGAAGCTCCTGATCGAGTACGTCCCCGGGCGGACGATGGACAAGGTGCCGCTCCTGCGGATGGCGAAGTTGCTCCGCGTGTTCGAGCGGATCGCCGACGGGCTCATGCACATGCACAAGCAGGGCGTGTACCACGGCGACATGAAGCCCAACAACCTGATCTACGAGCGGGGCACCCGGGTGAAGGTGCTCGACTACGGGCTCGCGTGGATCAAGGGCGAGCCCAAGGACCGCATCCAGGGGACCCCCGAGTACATCGCCCCGGAGACGGTCCAGCACAAGATGGTGAACGAGCGGACCGACATCTACAACCTCGGCGCGACCATGTACCGCCTCACCACGCTCCAACTGCCGCCGAGTTGGGGGCCGGCCGAGGACGCGCTGCCGATGACCTCGGAGCAGTTCAAGAAGACGCTCAAGCCGGTGCGGAGCATCAACCCGCTCGTCCCCGAGGGGCTCGCCGACCTGATCCACAAGTGCCTGCGGCCCAACGCCAACAAGCGGCCGGAGCGGATGAGCCACGTCCAGGGCACCCTCGATCAACTCGCCGACGAGGCCGCCGCCAAGATCGACCCGGACGAACTGGAGACGTGAGGGGTGCTCGTCGACCCCCGTGGATCGATAAGAAGCGGGGGCGGAACGTGGTCGCGTGTCGGGTGATCACTTCGCGTGGTGCCCCTCACCCGCCGCGCTTCGCGGCGGGTGAGGGGCACCACGCGAGAACCAGGCTTCAACCACGCGGACCTATTCGGCCACCGCGTCCAACACAGTCACTTGTTGAAGTGCCCGGTGAACGCGCCGGGGTTCTCGACGAGCGGGCCGTACAGCTCCGGCCGCCGCCAGTTCACGCGGTCGATCTCGTACTCGCCCGCGCACGTCACCACCCGCTTCTGCCGGGCCGCCGCCGGGTCCACCTCGATCGTGAACGTCTCCTCGGCGTCCTCGCGGGCGAAGTGCAGCACGTTGCCGGTGTAGTCGGCCGCCGAGCTCAGCCCGATGTAGTGGAACCCGCTCTCGTCGCCGACGCGGTTCACCGCCAGGTGGTAGACGTGGTTCTCCCAGGCCCGCGCCGCCGACACCAGCTCGGCCATCTTGCGGGCGTTCGTGGCCCAGTTGGTCGGCAGCACGATCAGGTCGGCCCCGAGGAGCGTCAGCACCCGGGCCGTCTCGGGGAAGCTGCCGTCGAAGCAGATGCACATCCCGAGCTTCAGCCCGCCGAGGTCGTGGACCGCGAACGGCCGGTCGCCCGGGTCGGTGAACCGGTCGGCCCCGAGGCACGGGAGGTGCGCCTTGCGGTAGCCCGCGACGAACCCCGACGGGCCGACCAGCGCGGCGGCGTTGTAGAGCTTGCCGTTCGGCGCGGCCTCGAGCAGGCCGAACACGGCCCACACGCCGCGGCGGGCGCACTCCTTCGCGATGAGGTCCGTTGCCGGTCCGGGGAGCGGCTCCGCGGCCCGGAGCGCGTCGGCCCGGCTCGCGAACCCGTACCCCGACAGCGCGCACTCGGGGAACACCACGAGCCGCGCGCCGCGGTCGGCGGCCTCGTTCAGCTTGCGGGCGATCGCGGCCGCGTTGGCGGCGGTGCCGCCGAGGGCGCAGTCCATCTGCACCCCCGCAACGGTCCAGGTGTCGGGCACGGGTACGGTCCTCACTTCCGGGGCGCGGCCTTGTCGGCCTCTTCGATCAGGCGGAGGTACGCCTCGGCCCTCGCGTGGCGGTAGTCGGTCAGCCCCCACTCGGGGGTGCCCGGGATGCGGGTCAGCAGGAACTGGCGCCGGGCCGCGGCGACGTCGCCCTCGAACAGGAACAGCACGCCGCGCTGGTAGAAGAAGTCGGCGTCGCGGGCGACCCGGCCCGCGAGGTCGTTCCGCAGCGGGACGTACCCCAGCGCGCTGTCGAACCCGTTGAGCGCCGCACTCGGCCCCAGCACGCGCGCCATGAGGTCGAACGGCGTGGGGGCGAGGAGCGCCGTGAGCGGGGCGGTCTCGCCCCACATCTCGACCTTCCGCCCGGCGGCGACGAAGAACTTCGGGTCGAACCGGTCCCGGATCGGCTTCGCCTGGTCGGGCCGCGAGCCCGGCCCGTCGAGCGCCGCGAGCACCTGCCCGGCCTCGGCGTACGCCCCCTCGTACACGAACCGGTGGTACACGAGCCAGCGGAACCACTCCGCGATTCCGGGGGCGTTGCGGGCCTTCTCGTCGGCCGTGTCGCTCCCGGCCTGCTCCAGATCCGCGGCCGCGTCCTCCAGCCGGCCCAGCGCCAGTTCGAGGGCCGCGCGGATCAGCCGGAACTGGAACTTGGCCTCGCCGAACTCCTTGGAGAGTTCCGGGTCGTTCAGCCCGCCGAGGAGCTTGAGCGCCTCGCCGGTCAGGTTGAACTGGAGTGCCTGGACCACCTGCTCGGGCAGCTTCTTCCCGGCCCGCCGGGTCTCGAAGGCGTTGCTGCCGCGCGCCAGTTCCGACTCGAACGTCTTCAACTCGCCGCGGATCGCGGTCAGGAGGTCCTCACGCGACTTCGGCTCGGCGATCTCGACCTGCGCGTACCGCTCGGCCCGCTGGAACGTTTCCCGGGCCACGTCGAGCGGGAGCAGGTAGTACGGCGGCGGCGCGGCCCCCTGCTGGGAGACCGCCGGGACGCGGGCGAACCGGCCCCGGGCCGGCTCCACCACGGCTCCGGTCGCGCCCATCTCGGTGAGGACGCGGAACGCCGGGAGGTTCCCGAGTGCCACGCCGAGGTTGAGGACGCCGTACTCCTGGCGGCGGCCCAGGTACAGGAACGCGAGGTTCACGGCGACCTCGGTGGGCGACGCGGTGTACACCCCCGGCCTGAACTCCTCCGGCGGCGGCAGGCGCTCCAGGCACTGGCGGAACGCGGTCAGCCGGCCGAGCGTGCGGTCCGCGTCGGACAGTGGCAGGTCGGGGTCGCCCAGCGCCTGCGCGAGAGCGTAGTACCCGTCCGGGTGGTTCGGGTCCGCGGCGACGGCCCGCCGGGCGGCCCGCAGCGCCAGCAGCGGTGCGGACAGCGGGAGCTCGTCGGGCACGCCGATCCGCGGGACCAGCACGCCCACCCGGAGCGCCAGGGCGGCCGCGCGGTCCACGGCCCCGAGCCGCGGGAGCGCGTGGCCCTGCACGGCGTACTTGTACCGGAGCCACGCGCTCGCCTCGTCCGCACCGGCGGGCGGGAACCCGGGTGCGCGCACGAAGGCGTCCTCCCACCCGGCCGGGGGCGGGACCGGTTGCACCGAGCCCTGCGGGAGCCGCTCGACCCCCGGGCCGAACGCCTGGACCACGGGGTTGACTCGCAGCGCCGCGAACGTCGGCCGCCTGGCCCCGGGAGCCGCGCGCCAGCCCGAGATCGTGGTCCGCCCGTCGAGGTACCACGCCGACCAGTCGTCCGGGGTCCGCCACATCACGTCGGCGGCGTTGGCCGCGGCCCGCCGCATCCCGGCCGAGTCGCCCGGCCCGGAGTGGACCACGACGTACTCGGAGTTGTGCCGCGCGAGCGCGTCGGTCAGCGCCTTGGGACTGGGCTTCTCGTCGGTGGCGACTAGCCCGAGCCCGACGCGAACCGTCAGGAAGTCGCCGTACTCCGGGCGGTGGTGGTTGTACCGCCCGTTGGCGTACACCTTCTCGTCCGGGGCGAACAGCGCGCAGTAGTTGGCGAACTCCAGCGACGTGCCGAACCCGTGCGCCTCGGGCGGCAGGTGCCCCGCGGCCCGCCACGCGTTGAGCTGCTCGGCGCCCCTCACCATCGACGCCTCGGGCTCGACGGCCCACGCCACGCGGCGGGCGTAGGCCGGGTTGATCGCCGGCGGGTGGACCCACCCCGGGACCGCCAGCACGCACGCGACCAGCACGCCCAGCAGCGACACGACCCGCCCGCCGCCCGAGCCGAGCAGCAGGAACCGTGTCCGCGGGTTGCCCCACGTCGAGAGCGTGGCCCGCGCCGACACCGCGTTCAGTTGGCCGGCGACGATCGGGACCGCGACCAGGGCCAGGAACGGGATCGCGTACACGGTCCCCAGCGCGAGCAGCGCGAACCCGACCCACAGCGCGACGTGCGCGATCCGCACCCGGCCCCCGGCGAGGCCCAGCGCCGTGCCGCCGCCGACGAACAGCAGCGCGAAGCAGAGGCCGTTGTGGTTGTACCCGAGCCCCGCGTTGTTCGTGTAGAACGAGTCGAACGGCGTGAGCAGCAGTTGCTTGAACCGCAGGTCGGCGGCCAGATCCCGCGCCCCGGTCAGCTCGAACGGGAGCTGCCAGACCCGGACGTGGTGCGGGTTCAGCATGCACGCGAGGACGCCGGCGGCGAGGGCCTTCGCCAGCGTCGGCACGTCGGGCTGCACCGCGAGCGGCTCCCCGGGCTCGCCGTCCGGCCCCGGGGCGGCGCGGCCGCGGCGCTGGACCAACTCGCCGACCAGCACGAGCGCGAGCGCCGCCGGGCCGATGAAGAACCACTCGTCCACGTTCGCCCACAGCCAGAACGTCGCGGCGATCGCGGCGGGGAACCGCCACGACCCGGCCCGGTGCGGCAGGCGGAACAGGAGCAGCAGCGTCACCGCGAGGAGGAACAGCGACCCGACGGTGGGCCGCAGGTGCAGGTACGGCGCCGCCGCGACGACGCCGACCGCGGCGACCGCGGCCCACGGCCACAGCGGGAACGCGGGCCGGCGGATCGCGACGACGAGGCCGAACGCGGCCGCGGCGAACGCCGCCTTCACGGCCACGAGAAGGCCGCCGTTCCCCGAGTACAGCAGCGCGCACCCGAGGTCGAAGAGTATGCTGTGGTTGACCCACGGGCGGTCGGCGGCGGTGTAGCTGAACGGGTCGGTGCCGGGGGCGTAGGTGCCGGCGAGGAGCCGCTGGCCGGCGGCGACGTGGAGGAACAGGTCCGAGTTCCGCGCGACGAACGAGGCGGCCAGGAACGCGAGGACGACGGTGAACACGGCGAGGGTGAAGTCGGCCCCGGCGAACCAGGCGGGCCACGTCGCGACTTTATCGACGGGGGCCGCGGGCGGCTCGGGGGCGGGCGGGGTTTCGCCCCCCGGGACCGACAGGTCGGGGGCGGGCGACCCGGGGTCGTTCGGTTCCGGCGGCGGCGGCGGTGGCGCGGACAGCTTCACGACGACCTCGTTGAGTCAGTCACGATCGACAATTCAGACACGCTAGGTGCCACCGGAGGTACGGTCAAGCAGCGTGGGGAGTTCGAACCGGGGAAGTGGGGCGCGTGCAATCGATCGAATCACGGCGCTCTTGGGCTTTCGAGCCACGGGGCTTCCCCCCGTGGGGGCTCCGCGCGACAAACGCCACGGGGGCAGGCCCCGTGGCTCGACGGAAGAAGGGTCACTCGCCGCTGCGGTCGAGGGTGCGTTCGAGCTGCCGGATCGTGTCGTGGAGGTGCTCGAGGACCGGGTTGATGTCGAGCGCCGTGCGGAACGCGCGGATCGCGCCGCGGGGCTTGCCGAGCTTCGCGAGGCACTGGCCCAGGCCGGCGGCCGCGCCGAAGTGGAACGGGTTCAGCCGCAGGGTCGCCTCGCAGTCCTCGACGGCCCGCGCGAACTCGCCCCGCTTGAAGTACCAGATCGCGCGCTGGTTGAATACCTCGGCGAACGCTGGGGCCTCGCGGGCCAGGGCGTCGAGTTCGGCGCGGGCCGTGGCCGCGTCCGGGTTTCGGGCGGCCCCGCGGAGCCGCCAGTTCTGGTCGGGGGTGCCCGCCCGGAACCACACCTCCCAGAGCGCGTCGGCCGAGAACTTCTGCACCAGCACGTCGCGGTCGGCCAGGGCCGCGGCCAGGACCGGGTTCGAGTCCATCGTCCCGACGAACCCCAGGGCCAGGGCCGCGGCGCGGCGGGCCTTCACGTCGGCCGAGGCCAGCACCCGCTGGAGCGTCCCCTCGGTGTACCGGGTGCGGACGGACGCCCGGAAGGCGCCCATGGCGTCGTGGACCCCGGCGGCCCACAGGTCCTCGTCGTCGCCCGGTCGCAGTTCGGGCAACTTCTCGAACATCTCGACCAGCAGAGAGGCTGACACGGCCGGACCCCCGAGCAACGGGCGGGACGATTACCAACAATCTAGTGTACGCACCGCGGCGGGGGCAACCGGAAGAACGCACGCCCTCACAGGTACTTGATGCACACAACACCGCCCACCACGAGCACCGCGCCGAGCACCCGCCCGGCGGTGACCGGCTGCTCCTGGAGCCCGAGCAGGGCGAAGTGGTCGAGGAGCAGCGAGCACAGGAGCTGCCCGCCGACGACCAGCGCGATGAACAGCGCCGCGCCGAGTTCGCGGGCGAGCGCCGCCCCGGCCAGGACGATGAGCGCCCCGAGCGGCCCGCCGATCCAGTTCCACCACTGCGTCCCGCGGAGCGCCTCGGCGCTGGGCAGCGGCGGCCGGACGACGAGCATCACGGCCGCGGCGGTCAGGATGGTGCCGAGGATCGAGAAGAACATGGCCCAGAGTGCGAACTGCGGGTGGTCGCCGAGGTTCTGGCGGAACTTCCCGTTGGCCGACGCCTGCATCGCGATGCACGCACCGGCCCCCATCGCCAGTAGCGCAAAGATCGTGGTGTGCATCCGGGGATTGTACGGACCGTTGAGGCCGCGGCGCGCGGCGGGTACGATGGGGGTGTGTGGACGGTGGAGGTTCGCCCGATGGTCGCCCGCGTGGTCCCGACGCTCCGCCTCGCCGTGCTGTGCGAGGAGGTCATCTACGATCGCGACGGCAACCCGTTCGGGTTGAACGTGCCCGTGCATACGGTCACGTTGCCCGACGATGCGGTCGGCCCGTACATCCCGCCGACGCTGGCGCTGTACCTCCAGTTGTCGGACGGCGTCGGGGCGTTCTACGTCACGACCGAGGTTCGGTCCGAGGGCGGTAGCGTCGTGTACCGCTCGAAGCCGCCAGTCGAGGTCGTGTTCCCGGGCACCACCCACCGCGCCGTGCCCCAGGAAGTCGTCCTCGACCTCCACGGGCTCGCGTTCCCGGGACCGGGCGCGTACGAGTTGCTGGTGTTCTGCAACCACGCGTCGTTGCACGACCCGCACGCCGAAATTCCCGTTCCGTACCCACCGGTCCGCGTCAGCGTGATGCGAGGGGAGCAAGTTTCGTGAGGGAACCGATGAACCACGCGCAAGACCGCCAGCGGAAACTGCCCCGTGTCGGCCCTCCCGCGATCCGCGCGAGTGTCACGATGGAACCGGTCGGCCCGGCCGCGGGTGCGGAGGGCGGGGCATTCCAGACCGAGCCCGTTCGCGCTGAGGTCGGCGCGCCGCTCTCGGGCGGCGAGGACGGCGGCCGCCTGCTCGTCACGCTGCGGGGGCTCGTCGGCAAGTTGAGCGAGTGCGAGGAACTCCTCGGCCGCCCGGGCCTGCGGGTCCACGGCGAGCGGTCCGGGGTCGCCGGCGGGCGGGCGGTCGTGAGCGTCGGCCCGAGCGACCCGGTCGGGGCCGTCGAGACGTGCAAGCGGGTCGCCGACGCGCTGTTCGCGCTCGTCCGCACGATCCCCGGCGCGACCGTGCGGGTCGTCTCGGTCGACCATCCGGACCGGCCGATCTACGAGCCCGCCGCGTAACCGCTCCCCCGATCTGCTTGACATCCGGGGCCGCGTTCGGGACGATCTGGTTACCCGCCGCCGACGACCCGTCACCCGTCGGACTCCGCACCCGGGCTCCCCGCCCGGCCCGCCAGGGGTTCCCCATGCTCCCCCGCCTCCTCTCCGCGTGCGTCGCAATCGCCGGCCTCGTCGCCCCGGCGCTCGCCGACGACCCGATCGCGCCGGCGAAGCCGCCCGCCGGTGCGCCCAAGGAACTCGTCGTCCACCCGGCCGCGGTGAAGCTCTCGGGGCCGCGGGACGAGCAGCGGCTCGTCGTCCTCGGCGTCTGGGCCGACGGCCGCACGTTCGACCTCACCCGCGACGCCAAGTTCCGCAGCGCCGACGCGAAGGTCGCGGTCGCGGACCGCGGCGTCGCCCGTTCGGCCGGCGACGGCACCACCACCTTCACGGTCGAGGCCGCCGGAGCGAAGGCGTCGGTACCGGTGACCGTCGCGAAGGGGGCCGCGGATGCGCCGGTGAGTTTCGCGACCGAGGTGGTCCCGATCCTGACGAAGAACGGGTGCAACTCCGGCGGGTGCCACGGCGCGGCGCTGGGCCGCGGCGGGTTCCGGTTGTCGCTGTTCGGGTTCGACCCGGCGTTCGACCACGACCAGATCGTGAAGAGCAACGAGGGCCGCCGCGTCGTCGTCAGCGACCCCGAGCGGAGCATCGTGCTGGCCAAGCCGGCGCTCGTGATGGAGCACGGCGGCGGCGAGAAGCTCAAGCACAACGGCCGCGACTACGCCCGCCTGCGGCAGTGGCTCGAAGACGGCGCGCCCGGCCCCGACGCGAAGAGGGACGCCGAGGTCGCCAAGCTGGAGGTGTTCCCGCCGAAGCGGGTGATGGTGCCGGGCGAGCAGCAGCAACTCGCCGTCACCGCCGTGTGGACCGACGGCCGCCGCGAGGACGTGACCGCGACCGCACAGTTCGACGCGCTCAACGACTCGGTCGCGGCGGTCACGGCGGCCGGGTTGGTCACCGCGAAGAAGGCCGGCGAGACGCACGTCATGATCCGGTTCGGCGGGCAGGCCGAGGTCGCGCAGGTGACGCTCCCGTTCGCGAGGATCGAGAAGTACCCCGACGTGCCAGCGAACAACTTCATCGACCAGAAGTTGCTCGCGAAGTGGAAGGACCTCGGGCTGACGCCGTCGCCCCTGTGCGACGACGACGACTTCCTCCGCCGCCTGTGCCTCGACGCGATCGGCACGCTCCCGACCCCCGACGAAGTGCGTGCGTTCCTGGCGGACAATGACCCGAAGAAGCGAACGAAGGCGATCGACACGGTGCTGGACCGCGGCGAGTTCACCGACTGGTGGGCGCTGAAGTGGGGCGACCTGTTGCGGATCAACCGCACCGCGCTGCAAGAAAAGGGGATGTGGAGCTTCCACAACTGGGTGCGGGCTCAGGTCCGCGACAACACCCCCGCGGACGCGTTCGTCCGCGACGTGGTGACCGCCGAGGGGAGCACGTTCCTCGACGGCCCGGCGAACTACTTCCGCATCGGCCGCGGGGCCGACGAGTGGGCCGAGACGACCGCCCAACTGTTCCTCGGCATCCGCATCGGGTGCGCAAAGTGCCACCACCACCCGTTCGAGAAGTGGAGCCAGGACGACTACTACGGGCTGACCGCGTTCTTCACCCGGATCGGCACGAAGAACAGCCAGGAGTTCGGCCTGTTCGGGGCGGAGACGGTCGTCTTCATCCGGCCGACCGGCGAGGCCACGCACCCCCGCAAGCGCGGGGTCGTGAAGCCGCTCCCGCTCGACGCCGACCCGAAGCTGTCGTGGGACGACGAGTTCGACCGCCGCAAGCGGCTCGCCGACTGGCTCACCGCCCCGGACAACAGGATGTTCGCCCGGAACCTCGCGAACCGGTTCTGGGGGTACACGATGGGCCGCGGGCTCGTCGAACCGCTCGACGACATGCGCGCCACCAACCCCGCCACGAACCCGGAACTGCTCGACGCGCTCGCCGACGACCTCGTGAAAGCGAAGTTCGACGTGAAGCACCTGCTGCGGACGATCTTCAACAGCCGGGCGTACCAGCTCTCGGCGACGCCCACCGATGGGAACAAGATCGACACCGCGAACACGCACTTCACGCACCGCACGGTGCGCCGGCTCAGCGCCGAGCAACTCGCGGACGCGGTGGACTTCGCGACCGGGACGCGCGAGAAGTACGCCGGGCTGCCGCTCGGCACGCGGGCGATCCAACTGCCCGACAGCGAGGTGAAGTCGTACCTCATGGACACGTTCGGCCGCCCGCCGCGGCAGGTGCTGTGCGAGTGCGAGCGGACCGGGGTGCCGAACATCGCGCAGGCGATGCACCTGCTCAACGGCACCACGCTCAACGCGAAGATCGCCGACAAGACCGGCCGCGTCGAGAAGCTGCTCGCCGAGAACGCGCCGCTGCCGAAGGCGGTCGAGGAGCTGTACCTGGCGACGTGGTCCCGGCCGCCGACCGCCGACGAGGCGAAGAAGGCCGAGGGGTGGGTGAAGTCGGCCCCGTCGGACCGCGAGGGGCTGCAAGACCTCCTCTGGGTGCTCACCAACAGCCGCGAGTTCCTGTTCAACCGGTGACACGCGGGTGGCTGATGGAACCCCGAATCGCCCGCGGCCCCGGCCGCGGGCGATTTTCGTTCTCGGCCGGTCACAACTCCGGGCGGCGGGCGTGTGGGTGGGCATGAGGCGGTGCGGGCGAGTGGCCCGGAACCGCCGGCACCCACAACCCCGACCGGAGTTCGACATGGCGCCTCCCCGCAACACCGTCCGCACCCGCCTCGGTCTCGAGTGCCTCCAGGCCCGCGTCGTGCCGGCCGTCGTCGTCACGCATACCGACCTCGACGGCGACGGTGCGGCCGACGACGTCCGCATCGTCGGCGACAGCGCCAAGAACATCGTCACGGTCGGCGACAACGGCAGCACCGCCCTCACCGTGTCGATCGACGCGAACGGCGACGGCGACTTCACCGACGCCAAGGACGTGAACGGGGCGGTGTACAACTACACCGGGAACAGCGTCGGCGTTGAGGTGGGCCTGGCGGCCGGCAACGACGCCTTTACCTATACGCTCCAGAACAACGTCTCGGGCGGGAGCCGCACCCTGCACGTCGGCCTGGGGGCCGGCAACAACGCCTTCACCCTCGACGCCGCGAACAAGAACTTCTCCGCCGGCTCGCTGCTGGAGGTGGACGTGACCGCCGGGACCGGGGCGGACACCGCGGCCGTCACCGTCGGCCAGGTCAGCGCCTCTGTCGCCGCCGTGCGGTACGACCTCCGGGCCGGCAACGACACCGGCAAGGTCGCGTTCGGCAACATCGACCAGGCCGCTTCGGTGGACGTGGACGCGGACCTGGGCGACGGCTCGAACGCGGTGACCGTCGAGCTGAACGGGGTCGGCAAGTTCGACCGGGCCACCGCGACGGTCAGCGTGGCGACCGGGACCGGGGCGGACACCGTGGCCCTGAACCTGCACGACGACGTCGGCGACGGCTCGGTGGCCTCGGCCCTGCTCGCCAACGTGTACCTCGGCGGCGGCAACGACACCTTCACCGCGGGCCTGGACTACGACGGCACCACCTTCCGGGTGGACAACAATAGCGTCGCATCGATCGCGGTCCGCGGCGGGGCCGGCAACGACACGTTCGTCGCGCAAGGGGTCGGGGTGGGGGCCGCCAACGCCATCCGCATCGACCAGGGCGGGTTGCTCGACCTCAACCTGAAGGGCGGGTCCGGCGACGACACCGTGGCCGTGGCCCTCAGCAAGCCCGACGGCCTGTTCCTCGAAGGCACCCTCCGGGCGGTACTCGACGGCGGGGCCGGGAAGGACGCCCTCACCGCTTCCTTCGCCAACACGACCACCACGACCGGGGAGTACGACGTGGCGGTCCTCGGCGGTGCGGACAACGACCAGGTGACCTTCGGCCTCGTGAACAACGGCGGAGCCCCGACCTTCGGGCCGCTCGGCAAGGTGGTTCTGAAGGGCGGGACCGGGACCGACGCGCTGAAGAACGACAACCCGGCGGTGAGCCTGGCGGCGTACTTCGAGACGCTGCTG
>NZ_JBHYGG010000298.1:15143-35220 GCF_051859125.1 Gemmata sp. | reverse complement strand
AAAGCTACACCGAACTGAACACAGTTCCCACCAACTTTCGCGACGCATACCCCGCTCGCCCCCCGTGACGCTACGGTTCTTGCGTGACCGACCGGTTCGTGTCAGAATACGACCACTTGATCCGGGGGTCCCCGCTGATGGCTCAACTTACACAACCGGTCGAGCCGTTCGGAGAGGTGAACGTCTACCGCCGGCCCGACGGCGCCCTCGAAGTCGTCGCGACGATCCTGATGGAGCCGGACATCGAGGGCGCGCGGACCGGGCTCGCGCTCGACGGCTCGGCGTCCATGCAGAAGATGTACGGGGCCAACGCGGTCGTCAGCCCACTGTTCCGCAAGGCGAGCGCGGCGAACAACGTGGTCGAGCCCGTGGCCCGGATGATGGCCGGGCACCTGGCCCGGTTCGCCGGCGACGGCAGGGCCCACGTGATCTACTGGGCGTGCAGCCCGGACGGCTCGGCGATCGAGCCCCTCGGCGCGTGCTCCGCGGCCGGGGCCGACGCGCTCCCGGTCCGCGGCCCGAAGCAGTGGGGCCGGCAGACGAAGCTGCTCCCCCCGGTCCGCTACTTCGTCGACCAGGTGTTCCGCGAGGCCCGCTGGGCGATCGCCGTGTTCGTCACCGACGGGGTCGTCGAGGACCTCGACGAGGTCAAGGCGTACTGCCTGGAGTTCGCCCGCAAGGTGGCCCGGGGGGAGCGGAACTTCGTGAAGCTCGTGCTGCTCGGGGTCGGCGAGGAGGTGGACGAGGGGCAGATGGAGGAACTCGACGACATGTTCGAGGGCTCCGACCTCCGCGACCCGAAGGGGGGCCCCATCGACCTGTGGGACCACAAGCTCGCCAGCGAGATGCGGTCACTGAACGAGATCTTCGCCGAGGTCGTGGACGACCAGGTCACGGTCACCGACTGGGGGAAGGTGCTCGACCCCTCCGGGCGGGTGGTGCGGGACTACGCCGACGGCCTCCCGGCCCGCATCCGGTTCCGCCTCCCCGCGGGCTCCGCGGCGTTCACCCTCGCGTTCCCCGACGGCCGGGTGACGCAGGACCTCACCGAGGCGCTGGACCGCCTCTGACCCCCGCCCTACTCGTCCCCCAGGAGCCCGCCCGTGGCCGAGAGTCAACAGCTCCCGAGCAACCTCGTCGCCCAGGAGTTCGGCGAGGTGAACGTGCGCCCGGTCGGGGCCGAACTCGAGGTCACCTTCACGGTCGCGATGGAGCCGCAGGGGGCCGGCGCCGAGGGCTGGCAGACCGGCGTGGCCCTCGACGCCAGCGCGTCGATGCAGAAGGCGTTCGGCCGGCAGCTCGTCGGCACGGTGCCCCCGGCGGTCCTCGCCGAGTACCGCGAGAAGGGCTGGGCGGTCGACCGCGCCGAGGACGGGAACCGGGCCACCAAGCTCACCACCCCGGGCCGCGAGGACGCCGTCCGCCGCGGGTTCGTGAAGCCGTCCGAGAACGTCGTCGAGCCCCGCGCCCGCGAGTTCGTCTCGTACCTCGCCGGGAACCTCGACGCCGACGGCGGGACCACGGTCGTGTACTGGGCGTGCGGCGACGGCCGGGGCGTCGAGGCGGTCGGCGACTTCACCGCGGAGCAGTGCAAGGGGCTCGAGCTCCGCGGGCCGGTGCGGGCCCGGTTCGGCACCGCGACGCACCTGCTCCCGGCCGTCGAGTACTTCACCGCCCGGTTCGCCGCCGCGGCCCGGGGGATGTACCTGTTCGTGACCGACGGCCGCCTCTCCGACCTCGACGCCGTGAAGCGGTTCACCGTTCACCTCGCCCGGGAGATCGCGGCCGGGCGGCGGAACCCGGTGAAGTGCGTGCTGATCGGGGTCGGCGACGAGGTGGACGAGCGGCAGATGGAGGAGCTGGACGACCTCGACACCGGCACCGACGTGGACGTCTGGGACCACAAGATCGCGGCCGAGATGCGGGGGCTGCTGGACATCTTCGCTGAGGTGGTGGACGAGAACCAGATCGTCGCGCCGCGGGCCGCGCTCCTCGACCCGTCCGGCACGGTGGTCAAGCAGTTCCTCGACGGCATGCCGGCCCGGGTGACGTTCCGGCTCCCGGCGGCGGCGGCGTGGTTCGAACTCGAGATCGAGGACCAGCGGGTCCGTCAGCCCCTGCGGTGAGGAGTGCGCCGATGCTCGTCCTGCTCCGGTTGTCGGCGATCGCGCTCCGCCAGGTCGCCGGACCGGGCTCGGACGCGGCCCTGAACGCGCTGGCCGACCGGTACACCGACCACAGCACCCGGCTCCTCGACACCCTCAAGGCGGCCAACGCGCAGGCCTGGACGGCCGTCGAGATCGCGCTCGCGGGGGCGTCGTGGTGGGACCGCGCGAAGCGGGCCGTGGCGTCGGGCGACCAGACCGGGTTCCGCGGCCAGGTGCAGGCGTTCCTCGAGGCGGTCGCGCCCGAGCCACTCGCCGGGGCCGACGCCGCGTTCCGGCGGGCGTGCCTCGCGGAGTTGCGGGCCGCCCGCGGGGCCGGGCTCCTCCCCGGAGAGGAGATCACCGACACCGGGGCGCTCCAGGCCCAGGCCCGGGCGCTGGCCCGGTTCGAGGACCCGAAGGCGGTGCTCGACGCCGAGTTCGCCGCGCTCGGCCGGGTCGCCGCCGACCTGCACGCGCAGGGGTACGAGAACCTCGGCCGCCTCGTGGCGCTGCGGCCGCCGGGGGGCCGCCCGCTCATCGTGATCGCCGTCGAGCACTTCTTCCGGCTCGCGGTGCTGGCCGATCCCGCCCTCACCGCCGAGTTGCAGTTCCACAAACTGGACGAACTCACCGAGCAGCAGGCGGCCGGGTTCGACGGGCTCCACCTCGCGCTGACGGAGCAGGGCGACCGCCTCGAGGGGCTCCTCGGGTCCGCCCTCGAACTGATCGAGGAGACGCACACCGCCGCCCGCCAGACCCGGGACGACGTGCGGGCGCTGCGGGACGAGATGCAACAGCAAGTGGCGTCGCAGGCCGCGCTGTACGCCGCGGTTCTCAAGGCCGTGCAACAACTGGCGGCGGGCGGGGCCGCGGCGGGCGGCGCCCGACCGGTCGCCGTACCGACGGCGGACACCGTCGCCGAGGTGAAGGCGCTCGTCGGCCAGGCCGGGGCGATGCCGACGGCGGAGAAGCGCCAACACAAGGCACTGTTTCGTGCCGTCGGGAAGTTGAAGGCGAGCGTGCAGGCTTACGAGACCCGGCGGAAGACCCGGAAAAATGTTCTGCCGTCCGCACTGTTCACGGGGGCGCCGGCCCCGGCACCCCGGCCCGCGCAACCAGACAACGCGGGCCTCCCGTTCGCTGAGCCCCTGGAGGAGCCCCCACCGCCGCCGGGGACGGTGAAGTCGATCTTCGGCGACATTCCCAAATCGAGGCCCCGCCGCAAGAAGCCCTAGCCGGGGTGCACTTTCGGAACTTTCCGGTTGCGACGCCCGTTAGGCGCGGCTAATATCTGCTCAGTTGAGCCCGCCGGACGCTACCCGCCTCGACCCACCCGCCTCGGTTCCCGCCTGCCCCACTCCGCAACGGAGCCCATCATGCTCACCATTCTCGGCGACAAGCAACGGTACTGCGACGGCGTGTCCCGCCGCAACTTCATGAAGATCGGCGCGCTCGGGGCCGGCGTCACCCTCGCCGACGTCCTCCGCGCCCGGGCCGGCCAGAACCCGACCACGAAGCCGTCGTCGAACAAGGCGGCGATCATGATTTACCTGCCGGGCGGGCCGTCGCACATCGACATGTACGACATGAAGCCCGAAGCGCCGGTGGAGTTCCGCGGCGAGTTCAAGCCGATCGCGACCAACGTGCCCGGCGTCCAGATCTGCGAGCACATGCCGCTCCAGGCCCGCATGTGGGACAAGTTCTCCGTCGTCCGGTCCCTCGTGGCGGTCGACGAGCACTCCGACTCGCTCGTGAGCACCGGGTTCAGCGAGAACGTGAACCGCACCCAGGGGCACCCGTGCTTCGGGTCGGTGGTGTCGAAGCTCCGCAGCGGGGCGGGCAACGACGTGCCCCCGTTCGTGAGCCTCCGCGGCAGCGGCAGCCCCGGCCTCGAGCCCGGGTTCCTCGGCGTGTCGCACCGGCCGTTCAGCCCGAGCGGCCCCGGCATCGAGAACCTGCGGCTCGCGAGCGGCATCCAGGTCGACCGGATGGACGACCGCAAGAACCTCCTCGGCCAGTTCGACACGATCCGCCGCGACATCGACGCCAGCGGCACCATGAAGGGGATGGACACGTTCGCCGGCCGGGCGTTCGACATGATCGCCTCGGGCACCGTCCGCAGGGCGCTCGACCTGAAGAACGAGGACCCGAAGACGCGCGACCGGTACAAGGGCGTCGAGCAGTTCCTGACCGCCCGGCGGCTCGTTGAGGCCGGCGTCGGGTGCGTCACGCTGAGCTTCGGCGGGTGGGACACGCACGAGGGGAACTTCAAGCAGCTCCGCACGCAGCTCCCGCAGTTCGACCGCGGCATCGCCAGCCTGATCGAGGACCTGCACGACCGCGGCCTGGCCGACGACGTGGTGACCGTGGTGTGGGGCGAGTTCGGCCGCACCCCGAAGATCAACAACCAGAACGCCGGTCGCGACCACTGGTCCCCGGTGATGTCGGCGCTGGTCGCCGGCGGCGGGCTAAAGATGGGGCAGGCGATCGGGGCCAGCTCGGCCCGCGGCGAGTACCCCAAGGACCGCCCGTACCGGGTGCCGCAACTGCTCAGCACCGTCTACCAGGCGATGGGGATCGACGCCGGCTACACGTTCCCGAACGGCTCCGGCCGCCCGATGTACATCCTCGACGACCGCGAGCCGGTCAGCGAACTGCTCTGATCTTTTGGCGAGCCGAGAGCGTCAGCGACCGGAGGTTTGCCCGCACGAACCGGAGGCACCCGCCTCCGGTTTTCGTTTGGTATAATGCGCCCGTCCCCCGAACCTCTCAGGCCGACACGGGTCCCCTTGTGGCGGAGCACGCTCCCCCGGACGACGGAGTGATGGTGTGGTCGCCGGTGGCCGCCCGCGGCGACGTCCGCAAGTGGCGGCTCCACGCCTGCGGGTGCGCCCGCACGCACTTCCCGCCGCGGGCCGCCAAGAAGTGGCTCGCGTTCCTCGACCTCGCCGAGCGGTACGCCGACGGCGAGATCACCGCCGAGGAGTTCACCCAGGCCCAGGCCCCGTTCCACCGCGGCCGCCGGCCCCGGCTCACCGGCGTGAGCGGCGACTTCGACCTCGCGCTGCGCGACTCCGAGAACCTCGCAACGACGTGGCGCGACCTTGTGATCGCCGCGAACCGCTCCTACGAACCCGGCGACCACCAGTACGACCTCGTGCTCCCGCGCTTCCGTGTCCTGACGGACCTGATCGGCCCCGGGCCGCTCCCCGAGTTCGACCCGTCGTGGCGGACGTCCACGGCGGTCGCGCTGGCGCAGGGGATGTACGACTCGCGGGACTTCGGCGCGATGCCGATCCTCGCCGACGCGCTGCAGGACGCCGGGTGCGGCGACGCGGTGATCGTGCGGCACTGTCAGGACACGGGGCAACTGCACGTCCGCGGGTGCTGGGTGGTCGATCTCGTGCTGGGCCGCCCGCAGGGGCCGCCGGTCAAGAAGAAGCGGAGCCGTCGGAGGCGCACTACATGACGGAAAAGCAGTGGCTCCGCAGTCGGGATGCCGAGGCGATGAACCGGTTCTATGGCGACCGACTCACCGAGCGGAAGGCGCGGCTCCTGATGCTCGCCGCGTGCCGCCGGCACCCCGGGCCGCTCGCCCACCCCGACGTGCGGCCGATCCTCGACCTCCTCGTGTCCCACTACGCCGACCCCCGGACCCCCGACGCGCCGTTCACCGGCCCGCACCTGACGGCCGCGTACCGGAAGATCGAACGCCACGCCTCCGCGACCGACAACGGCCCGGACCGCGGGCTGGCGTTCGGCCTCGTCGCCGCCGCCGAGCCGGTCAGCACCATGCGGCGGCTCAATGAGGACTTCGAGTACCTCGTGTTCAGTTGCCTGCACGACATCGCCGTTGGGGTCACCGAGGACCGTAACCCGAAGAAGGAGTCGAAGGCACAGGCGGCGCTCGTCCGCGAGGTGATCGGCAACCCGTTCCGGCCCGTCGCGCTCGACCCCGCGTGGCTCACGGGCACGGTGGTGTCGCTCGCCCGGCTCGCGCACGAATCGGAGGACTTCACCGCGATGCCGATCCTGGCCGACGCGCTCCAGGACGCCGGGTGCGAGGACGCCGACATGCTGACCCACTGCCGCGACCCGAAGCAGACCCACGTTCGCGGGTGCTGGGTGCTCGACCTGATCCTCGCCGCAACGGCCGAGAGCGCCCCCGCCCGCAAGCGCAAGGGGCGCGCATGACCCGCGAGCAGTGGTTCGCCGCGACGAACCCCGACCCCCTCGTGCGGGCGGTCCATGACGAATGGTTCGCGGCGTTCGGAAACGTGGGTCAACGGCTCCGCTACGATGTCGCTGCACGGCAACGGCTGTTCGCGTGTGCCGCGGCGCGGATGGTGTGGGACGTCCTCCCGACCGACGCCCGCAGCGCCGTCCTGATGTCGGAGCGGGTCGCCGGGTCTGAGATCAACGCGGCTGAGTTGCCGACCGTAAGGTTGCGGCTCGACTATGGGGCGGTCACCTTTCAACAACTCGCGTTCAACGCGGCCGGGTGGGCGTCGGCCGGAGCGTACGAGGCCGGCCGATTCATGCGGGGACACGACAGCACCACACTCTACGACCCGATGGAAGCCGCACGCAGCGCCGCCAAGTCCCTCGCGACACGGGCCACTGGTCCCGCGCCGCTCCGTCACACTCTCAAAACGAGTGCGTGGCACGCCGCGTGGACCGGGGTGTACAACGAGGCCCGCGCGACGCAGGCGCACTACGTGCGCGACATCTTCCCGCCGCCCAACTACGCACCGCGGTTCGACACGGCGTGGCTCACGTCAACGGTCGTCGCGCTGTCGCGGCAGATGGACGAGTCCGGCGACTTATCGATCGTTCCGATTCTGGCAGACGCGCTCGAAGACGCCGGGTGCGACGACGTTACGTTACTACAATGCTGTCGAGAGCCCGGGGGCGTCCACGTCCGCGGGAACTGGGTCGTGGACCTGGTGCTGGGCCGCGGGTAGTGCGTCGCGCGTGCGGGGCTTCCAATGAACGAAACGAAGTGGCTCACCGGCGTCGATGGCGAGGCCATGCTGGAGTTCGCCTCCGAGCGGCTGTCGCCCCGGCAGTGGGTGCTGCTGTCGTCCGCCGCCGTGCGCCGCCTCTGGGACCTGTTCCCCGAGGGCGTGCTTCGCGACGCGATCGACTTCGCCGAGCGGTCGGCGCACCCGCTCCCCGCGGCCGCCCGCACCGAGTGGATCGCGAAGATCGACGCGGCCACGCTCAAGGCCGTCACCGTGGCCGAACTGGCGCAGCGGGAGATCGTGCGGTCGTGCGACCCGGACGCGGCCGACCTCGACGCCCCGGTGCTGTCGCGGCCCAACCAGATCGCCCCGGCGTTCCCGCTGTTCCAGGCCGCCAGCCGCAGCGCCCGCAACGCCATCGAGTGGATCGCCAACGCCCTGACCGAGGGGGTGCAAGCGGTCCGCGTGCTGTTCCTGGAGCCGAACGAGGAGATGTTCGCACTGGCCCGGCAGCGGGTGGACGAGGCCGCCGAGACGCGGACCAACGCGAACCGGGCCGCGAACAACGCCATCCGGATGAAGGCGAGGGGCGACGAGATCGCCGACGAGGCCGCCGGCGCGAAGAACAAGCGGCTGTTCGAGTCGATCGCGCTCGAAGAGGTCCGAAAGGTCGAGGAGGGCGCCCGCCAGCGGGGCGGCGACTACGACCTCGACGAGAAGCGGGACCGGGCCGCCCGCAAGCTCCTGGCGCAGCACCTCCGCGAGATCGTCGGCAACCCGTTCACCCCGCCGCGGTTCGAACCCGCGTGGCGGACGTCCACGGTGGTCCAACTCGCGCAGGGCATCTTCGACGACCGCGCGTTCGACCGCCTGCCGATCCTCGCCGACGCGCTGCTCGACGCCGACTGCGACGAGGAGACGGTGCTGCGGCACTGCCGCGGAACGGAGCTGCACACCGCGAAGGAACCGGTCCCGCACGTCCGCGGGTGCTGGGTAATCGAGACGATCCTCCAGCGGTACGAGTCGCTCGCGCCCGAGAAGCCCGCCGGGAAGAAGCCCAAGCCGCGCCGCCGCACCCGCCTCGAGGACCTCGACCTCGGCTTCCCGCTCGACCTCGGCGACGACCGGCTGGCATAACTTCGCAGAGAAGAGATTGATCCACAGATTCCGCAGATGGACGCAGATTTTCAGACATCAGAGGACAGAAGTCAGAGATCAGATGAAAACCCGAGTTATGGTCCTCTGTCCTCTGTCCTCTGTCCTCTGTCCTCTGTCCTCTGTCCTCTGTCCTCTGTTTCATAATCTGTGTCCATCTGCGTAATCTGCGGATAACTCTCTTCCGACGCTCCCACTCCCGGAGTTCCCATGTCGATCCCCACGCGGCCGCTCGGCAAGACCGGCGTGCGCGTCTCGGTCCTGTGCCTCGGCGGCTGGCACATCGGGCAGCCGGCGATCGACGCCGACGCCGAGACGATGGTGCACGCCGCGATCGACGCCGGCGTCACGTTCTTCGACAACGCCTGGGACTACCACGAGGGCCGCAGCGAGGAGGTCATGGGGAACGCGCTGGCCACCGCTGGCCGGCGGCAGAAGGTGTTCCTGATGACGAAGAACTGCGGCCGCGACGCCGCCACGAGCCGCCAGCACCTCGAAGACAGCCTCCGCCGGCTCCGCACCGACGTCATCGACCTGTGGCAGTTCCACGAGATCAACTACGACAACGACCCCGAGTGGATCGTCGAGCGCGGTGCACTCGCCGCGGCGCTGGAGGCGCAGAAGGCCGGGAAGGTGCGGTTCATCGGGTTCACCGGGCACAAGCACCCGGACATCTTCAAGAAGATGATCCCGGTCCACGCCTGGGACACCTGCCAGCTCCCCGTGAACGTGTGCGACTACTTCTACCGGAGCAGCATCCACGAACTGCTGCCCGAGTTGAAGGCCCGGAACATCGCCGCGATCGGCATGAAGAGCCTCGGCGGCGGGAACCTCGAAGTCGGCGGGCGGATCGTGTCGGGCGGCGTCGCGACCGCCGAGGAGTGCATCCGCTTCGCGCTCTCGCAGGACATCGCGAGCCTGGTGGTCGGCATCGACTCGATGAAGGTGCTGATGCAGGACGTGGCCGTCGCCCGCGATTTCAAGCCGATGGCGAAGGACGAGGCCGACGCGCTCCTGGCCCGCGTGAAGCCGGTCGCGACCGACGGCCGGTACGAGTGGTCGAAGTCCACGCAGAACTTCGACGGCCCGTACCACCGCCGCCAGCACGGCTTCGCGGAATAATGTGGGCGAGCGGGGCCGTGAGTCCCCGGTAAACCGTGACCAACCGGGGGACCCACGGCCCCCGCTCGCCGAGGGCTCCACATGGCGGTGCGGCTGTCCTGTCCGTCGTGCAACACCGAGGTCACGCTGCCCGATCTGCCGGCGAACCGGCGGGCCGCGTGCCCGCGGTGCGGCGACGAGTTCCCCGTGCGGGCGTGGCAGGACGTCGCCGGTGCTCCCTCGACCCCAGGTGCCGCCCCGCAAGTTCAACCGCCCTCACCCGCGAAGCGGAAGTCCGCGTTCCCGCGGGCGGTCGTGCTGGCGCTGCTCGCCGCGTGCGTCGGCCTCGGCGTGTCGCTCTGGGTCGTGCGGAACCGCGGCGACAAGGCGAAGACCAACCCTGCGGCGCTGCGGCCCGAAGGGGCCGTACTCCCGCCCGCCGAGCTCGAGGGGCTCGGGTACCTCCCGGCCGACACCAACGTCGTGTTCGCGGTCCAACCCGGGGCGATCGTCGCCTACGCCCGGCAGACCAACCAGGACCCGCGCGGCCTCGTGATTCAGGCCGGGGTTCCGGCGCAGGTGCTCGACAGCCTCACGGCTGCCGGTCTGACGCTCGGCCAGTTCGACCACATCGCGGGCGGCACCAGCCTCGGCGACGCGGCGTTCGAGATCCGACTCGCGCTGGCGCTCGTGCTGCGCCGCCCGCTCGACGACGAGGAAGCGTTCCTCGCCGCACTCAAGGCCAAGCCGCAACCCGGCGAGCACGACCGGTTCGCCGTCGAGTTCGCCAGGCTGCCGCTGACGATGGCGCGCGTGTCGCCGACGGTGTACGTGCTCGGGTTCGACGCGAAGAAGGACCTTGCGGCCGTGGCCGAGCGCCGCGGGCCGGGCGGCACGCACTTCACAGCCGACCTCGCACGCCGGCTCGCGACGCAGGTTCCGGCCGACGCCGCCGCGTGGGTCGCGACCGCGGGCGAGCAGTGGTCCGAGAAACCGGCCGTGCAGATGGTGGTCGGCCAGTTCCTGCAACGTAAAGAATGGCTGCCGGTACTGGCCCAGGGGCGGGCCGGGATCGCGGCGCTCACGCTCGGCGAGCGCCCGCGGTTGTGGGTCATCGTGAAGTGCGTCGACCCGGAGACCGCCGGGAAGGTCCGGGGCTATTTCGCGGACCGGGCCGGGACCGATCCGAAGGTGCAGCACGGCGGCGAGGGCGACGTCGCGTTCCTCGACCTCCCGATGGACCCGGCCCGCCTCTCCGCGACCGTGCGCCAGTTCCTCGCCGACGCGGGCGAGCGGTGATTGGTAGCGGCTCGGTTGGAGTTGTTCGCCTCACGCGGGCCGCCACGGAGGGTGGCCCCAACAGGCCCTGAGCCACTCTCCGGTAGGGGCCGCCCTCCGTGGCGGCCCGCCAGCCACTTCTACGGATCTCGCCGGTACTTCCGCAGGACAGCCGCTACTTCTTCCGCTTGTAGACGATCGTGAACATCGGCTCCTTCGTGTCGCCCATGAACATGCTGAAGTTGATCGTGTCGTCGTCCGGCATCACCGACACCGCCTTGTGCTTCGTCGGCTTGCCGTCCTGGCCGGGGCCGTCGCCGGTCATCGTGAGGGTCTTGGTCGCGGCGTCGAACGTCCCCTCCAGCACCATCGTGGACGCGCTCATGCTGTCCACCCACACGCCGACGTACTTTTTCTTCGCGGCGTCGTAGCTGTCGAGGCTGCGGCCCGAGAACTTCGACCCGAACAGCTCCGTCTCCAGCGCGCCCGCGAGCCACAGGCCGCCGAGTTCCATCTTGTAGACGACCGTGCCCTTCGCCTCCATCCCGCCGAACTTCATCGTCATGTCCCAGTTGCCCTCCATCTTCTTGAGCACGTCGTGCTCGGGGCCGGGCTTGGCCGGCGACTGGGCGTGGACCGGGGCGGTGAGGGCCAGAACGACCGCGCAGGTGCTGAGCAACTTCATCGAGAGCATCTCCAGGGGACCGGGCGATTCGTGAACGCAACCGCCCGCGGCGTTGCAACGCCACGAGCGGGGGAAGGGTACCGCAGGGGTATGCGGGGCGGTAGCTCAGTTGTGAGTCGGTCGCGTGAAAGTTACGCGAGGATCTCCTTCACGACGCGGCCGTGAACGTCGGTGAGGCGGTAGTCGCGGCCCTGGAACCGCACCGTGAGCCGCTCGTGGTCGATGCCGAGCAGGTGCAGCATGGTCGCGTGCAGGTCGTGGACCGGGAACACGTTCTCGACCGCGTTGTACCCGAACTCGTCGGTCGCGCCGTAGCTCGTCCCGCCCTTGATGCCGCCGCCCGCGAGCACCACCGAGAACCCCTTCATGTGGTGGTCGCGGCCGCTGCCGCCCTGCGACATCGGGGTGCGGCCGAACTCGCCGGTCAGCACGATGAGCGTGTCGTCGAACATGCCGAGCCGCTTGAGGTCCTTCACGAGCGCCGCGAGCGGCTTGTCGATTTCTTCAATCTTTCCCTTGATGCCGTCCTTCACGCCGCCGTGGTGGTCCCAGTCGCGGTTGTAGAGCTGGATGAACCGCACCCCCTTCTGCGCGAGCCGCCGGGCGAGCAGGCAGTTCGCCGCGAACGACCCGTCGGCCCCCTTCGCCCCGTAGCTCTCCAGCACCTTCGCGTCCTCGCCCTTAAGGTCCATGAGCGCCGGCACGCTGCTCTGCATCTTGAACGCGAGTTCGTACTGCGCGACGCGGGTGGCGACCTCGGGGTCGTCGATCGCGGCGTTGTGGATCTGGTTCAACTGGCTCACGGCGTCGATCACGTCCTTCTGCTGGTCCTGCGCGACGCCCTTGGGGCTGGCGAGGTACAGCACCGGGTCGCCCTGGCCGCGGAGGTGGACCCCCTGGAACCGCCCGGGGAGGAACCCGGCCGCCCACTGCCGCGACGCGATCGGCTGCATCTGCCCGCCGCGGCTCGACGTGAGCACCACGAACCCGGGCAGGTCGTCGGCCTCGGCCCCCAACCCGTAGGTGAGCCACGACCCCATGCTCGGCCGGCCCGACACGCTGCTGCCCGTGTTCATGAACGTGTGCGCCGGGTCGTGGTTGATCGCCTCCGTGTGCAGCGACCGCACGATGCACAGGTCGTCGGCGACTTCCGGCAGGTGGGTGAACAGTTCGTTCATCTCCTGGCCGCTCTTGCCGTGCTTCTTGAACCCCCACTGCGGCCCGAGGCACGTCAGCTTCGCGCCCTGGAGTTGCGCGATCGGCTGACCCTTGCTGATGCTCTCGGGGAACGGCTGACCGTTCCGCTTCGCGAGTTCGGGCTTGTTGTCGAACAGTTCCAGGTGGCTCGCGCCGCCGGCCAGCACGATGAAGATGACGCGCTTGGCCTTCGGCGGAACGTGCGGCTTCGTCACCACGCCCCGCCACTTGTCCTCGCCGGCGGAGGCGGGTGACGTGCCGAACAGCGAGCCGAGCGCGACCGCCCCGACCCCGCGGCAGGCGTGCGTGAGGAACGTGCGGCGCTGGTGGAGGCGAACGGCGCGGAGGAAGTCGGGGGTCATGGTGTTACTCGGGTAAAGCCCCGCGTCGCGACGCGGGGGCTTGAGTGGAATGACTCATACCGAATCGCAGGGATTCGTTTCTTTGTTGGTGGGGCAGGCATTCGTGCCTGCCTCCGGACGCCTTCGGAGGCAGGCAAGAATGCCTGCCCCACCAAGAGCAACTGATCCACGCGAGTCGGTATCACTGCCGCGTGATGGTCTCGTGCAGGTTCAGGATGACGCGGCACACGTTGGTCCACGCCGCGAGTTCCTCGGGCTTCGCGTCCTTCGGGGCCGGGGCGTCGCCGATCGCCACGAGCGCCTTCGCCTCGGCCGGCTTCGCGGCGAAGTCGGTCCGGTGCTTCTCCAGCACCTTCGCGAGAACCGCGGCTTCCGGTGCGGTCGGCTTGCGGCTCGTGGCGCGCTCGAACGCCCACGCGATGCGGGTCGCGTCGTCCTTGCCGCCCTCGGCGAGCGCCTTCTGCCCGAAGACGCGGGCCGCCTCGACGAACTCCGGGTCGTTCAGCAGCACGAGGGCCTGTTGCGGGATGTTCGACCGCGGCCGGTCGCACGCCGCCTCCTCGCGGCTCGGGGCGTCGAACGCCACCATCGCCGGGTGCGGGAACGACCGCTGCCAGTGCGTGTACATCCCGCGGCGGTACACTTTCTCGCCGGCGTCCTTCTGCCACTCGCGGGCCGGGAAGTTCAGCGCCGCCCAGTACCCCGGCGGCTGGTACGGCTTCACACTCGCCCCGCCGACCTCGCGGTTTAAGAGCCCGCTGATCGCCAGCGCCGAGTCGCGGATGAACTCCGCGTCGAGCCGGCCCCGCGACTGCCGCGCGAACAGCCGGTTCGCCACGTCGCGCTCGCGGACCGCCGGCGTCTCGGCCGACGACTGCCGGTACGTCGAGGACGTGACCATGAGGCGGACCATGTGGCGCACGTCCCACTTCTGCTGGAACTCGGTCGCGAGGCACTCGAGCAGTTCCGGGTGCGTCGGCAGTTGGCCCTGCGTTCCGGACTCTTCGAGCGAGCGGGCGATGCCGTGCCCGTAGAAGAGCCGCCAGAGTCGGTTCACGGTCACGCGGGCGGTCAGCGGGTTCTCGGGGGCGACCGTCCACTTCGCGAGGTCGAGGCGCGACGGCCGCGCCTTGCCGTCGCGTGCCGGAAGCGGCGGGAGGAACCCGGGCGTGTTCGGCTGCACCACCGGGCCGCTGTCGTCGAGCCAGTTGCCGCGGGGGAGGATGCGGACGGTTCGCGGCGCGCCGCTCTGCGTCATCAGAACGTGCGGGACCGACTTCGCGAAGTCGTCGCGGGCCTTGGTCGCGGCGGCGATCGCGTCGCGCTCGGCCTTGAGCCCCGGCGCGTTGGTCTGTGCGAACGCCGCGAGTTTGGCGACCTCGGGTGCGGTGCGCTCGGCCGGCTTCTTGGCGAGCACCGCCTTCAGATCGGCCGGCACGGCGACGACCGCCGGGGCCTTCTTACCGACGGGCGGGCTCGTCCACTTCTCGACGTCGGCGAACGACTCGGGCTTCTCGGCGTACTCCTTCGCGGCCGCTGCGAGCTTGCCCTGGGCGGCGGTGATCGCCTCGCCGAGCGCCTTGAGCTTCACCTCCTGGTCGGGCGTGGGGACCGGGGTGCCGGGGCCGCGGTTGCCGACGGCCGGCTCTTGGACGTCGGCGAAGAACGCGGCGACCGCGTAGAAGTCGGCCTGGGTGTACGGGTCGAACTTGTGGTCGTGGCACTCGGCGCACATGATCGTGCCGCCGAGCCACACCTGCCCGTAGTTCCGCACGCGGTCCGCGGCGTACTTCGCGATGTACTCCTTCGCCTGCGCGCCGCCCTCTTCGGTGGTCTGGAGCAGCCGGTTGTACGCCGACCCGACCCGCTGTTCGAGCGTCGCGTTTGGCAACAGGTCGCCGGCGAGTTGCTCGACGGTGAACTGGTCGAACGGCTTGTTCGCGGTGAAGCTGCGGATGACGTAGTCGCGGTACGGCGACACGTTGATCGGGTTGTCGCTGTGGTACCCGCACGAGTCGGCGTACCGCACGAGGTCGAGCCACCACATCGCGAGCCGCTCGGCGTGGTGCGGCGACGCCAGCAACTTCTCCACGACCTTCTCGTAGGCGTCCGGGGCCGGGTCCGCGACGAACGCCCGCACCTCTTCGGGGGTGGGGGGCAGCCCGGTGAGGTCAAAGTGCAGTCGGCGGATCAGGGTTACCTTGTCGGCTTGGGCCGCGGGCTTCACGCCCTCCTGCTGCA
Organism: Gemmata sp.; assembly: GCF_051859125.1. Classification (NCBI taxonomy): domain Bacteria; kingdom Pseudomonadati; phylum Planctomycetota; class Planctomycetia; order Gemmatales; family Gemmataceae; genus Gemmata; species Gemmata sp. The sequence goes on along the minus strand of NZ_JBHYGG010000298.1, from coordinate 20,090 downwards.
ACTTGTACAGGACGAAGGCGTCGATCGCGTTGCGGACGGGGGCGGGCGGGTTCTCGACCTTCGGCACCGCGGGCGTGCTCACCTTCGTGAACGACCAGTGCTCGGCGTAGCTCGCGCCCTCGGCGACCCACCGCTTCAGCGTGGCGACCTGGGCCGGCGTCAGCGGCGGCTTCTTGAGCGAGTCCGGCGGCATCCGCAGCTCGGCGTCGGGCGAGCACACGCGGGTGATGAGTTCGCTCTCGTCGGGCTTGCCCGGCACGATCGCGCCGGCCTTCACGGCGGCGTCGCGGACGTCGAGCCGGAGCTTGGCCTTGCGGGCCTTCTCGTCCGGCCCGTGGCACTGGTAGCACAGCGTCGCGAGGACCGGCCGCACCTCGCGGTTGAAGTCCACCTTGGCGGCCGCGGGCTCGGCCGCGCCCGCGGGGGTGCTCGTGAACGCAGCACAGAAGCAAGCGAGGAGGATACGCATGGCGGGGAGGGGGCTGGCGGTCACGGACGGTGGTAAAGGCGGGCAGTGGTGCGATTGTCCCCCGCGGCACGCGGGGCGTCTTGTGCGATGGCCGCGGGAAATTGTACGGCGGCCGCACGGCCGCCGCGGGCCTGATTCCATCTCACCCGACGGCGGGGCCGGACGCAAGCGGATCGCGACGAATCATACCAGGCGCGTTGATTGATTACTGTAGCCGGCCTCTGTGAGGCCGGTGCTTTGGGACTCGCCATGCTCCGGCCTCACAGAGGCCGGCTTCAGAACGGAGTCGAATCACCCGGCCTTGGTGTCACATCTCCGAGCCGAGCGTGGTGAGGTACCGGAGCACGTCGCGGACGGAGATGACGCCCACCGGCTTGCCGTCCCGAACGACCGGGAGGTGCCGGTAGCCGCCCGCGTCCATCTTCCCGAGTGCGACCGCGAGGGCGTCGGTCGGCTCCACCGTTTCGGGGCCTAGGGTCATGAATTGCGACACGGGGAGCCGGTCGTACCCCGCGACCCCGGCCACCTTCGTGAGGAAGTCGCGCTCGGTGAGGATGCCGACGAGGTCGCCGCCGGGCCCGGTGACGAGGACCGCACCGACCCGCACGTCGATCATCTGGCGGATCGCGTCGCCGAGCGTGCCCGTTGCGGGCACGGTGACCGGCGGCCGCGGCTCCAGGACCGAGACGGGCGTGGTGAGCAGGTTGGCCTCGAGCGGCCCCTGGGCCAGGGGCCCGTCGAGCGACGTGAGCGCGGCCAGGCACTTCGTGCAGGCGTCGGCCCCGGGCGGGTTCACGGTTTCACAGAGGGGACAGCGCATGGGAAGTGCGGAGTTCGGAACGCGGAGTGCGGAATGAAACACCAAAACCCCGACCGGAGTCGCCTCCTGCCGGGGTTGTTGTATTCAATTCCGCGTTCCGAAGTCCGCGTCCCGCACTCAGGACACCGTCCACACGTCCTCGGCCTTGAACAGGTCCTCGAGCTTGCCCTTGCCCTTCTTGGCGACCGCGTCGCTGATGCGGCCGTCGAGGATCTCCTCGTAGGTCGGCTTGCGGACGCTGCGGAACACGCCGACCGGCTCGGGGAACGGGTTCACCGCGTCCTTGCCCGTGTCGTGCGAGAGGCGGCTGAGCAGGTACGCGAGGGTCGCGTCCTCGTTCGACTCGTCGTGGGTCAGCAGGTCGTCGACCTGGCAGTCCTTGCCGACGGTCACCACCTCGGGCTTCACCCCGGTGAGGCGGATGCCCTTGTTCTTGTCCTTGCCGAAGATGAGCGGCTTGCCGTGCTCCAGGTACAGCAGGTTGTCCGACTTCACGCTCTTGTCAGTAGCGTACTCGAACACGCCGTCGTTGAAGATCTTGCAGTTCTGGTAGATCTCGACGAACGCGCTGCCCTTGTGCGCCGCGGCCTTCTGGAACGTGGCGACCATGTGCTGCACGTCGAGGTCGATGGTGCGGGCCACGAACGTCGCCTCGGCGGCCAGCGCCAGCGACAGCGGCTTCACCGGCGTCTCGAACGACCCGCCGGGGCTCGTCTTGCTCGGCGTGCCGAGCCGGCTCGCGGGCGAGTACTGGCCCTTGGTGAGCCCGTAGATCTCGTTGTTGAACAGCAGCACCTTGATGTCCACGTTCCGCCGCAGCGCGTGGACCAGGTGGTTGCCGCCGATGGAGAGGCCGTCGCCGTCGCCGGTGACGACCCACACCTGCAGGTCCGGGTTGGCGAGCCGCAGCCCGGTCGCGAACGTCGGCGCGCGGCCGTGGATCGTATGGAACCCGTAGGTGTTCATGTAGTACGGGAACCGGCTCGAGCAGCCGATGCCCGAGACGAACGCGATCTTCTCGCGGGGCACGCCCAGCGAGGCGAGCGCCTTCTTCATCTGGGCGAGGATCGAGTAGTCGCCGCACCCGGGGCACCAGCGGACTTCCTGGTCGGTCTTGAAGTCGTCGGGCTTGAGGGTCGGCAGAGAGGTCGTGGCGGCCATTGGTGTGTCGTGGGTAGAGGTTGAGGGTGGGGTTCTGGGAGGCAAGGCCCGCACGCCGCGACGCGTGGGCCGGCGCGGTCACGTCAGCAGCGCCGTGATGGCGGCCTCGATCTCGGACACCAGGAACGGCTTGCCCTGCACCTTGCTCAGCGCCTCGGCCGGGGCCAGGTACTTCGCCCGCAGGAGCCACGTCAGTTGGCCGCTGTTGAGTTCGGGCACCAGGATCTTCTTGAACCGCTTCAGCACCGCTTCGGTGTTCTTCGGCATCGGGTTCAGGTACCGGAAGTGGACCTGGGCGACCCGCTCCCCGCGCTTCCGCGCCCGCTCGACGGCCGTGGTGATCGACCCGTAGGTGCCGCCCCACCCGACGACGAGCAGGTCGGCGTCGGCGTCGCCGGTCACCTCGAGGTCCGGGATCGTCAGCGCGATGTTCTCGATCTTCTGGGCCCGGGTGCGTGTCATGTGCTCGTGGTTGGCCGGCTCGTAGTTGATGTTGCCGGTCACGTCCTGCTTCTCGATGCCGCCGATGCGGTGCTCGAGCCCCGGGGTGCCGGGGACCGCCCACGGGCGGGCCAGCTTCTCGTCCCTCTTGTACGGCAGGAACGTCCCGGCCTTGCTGTTCTTCACCTCGTCGTCGCCGTTCTCGTGCCCCGGGCCGGTCCACCCGGCGCTGTTCGCCGCGGTCGCGTGCTTGATGTCGATCTTCGGGAGCTTGTCGAGCTGCGGGAGCTTCCACGGCTCCGAGCCGTTGGCGATGTACCCGTCGGACAGGTAGAAGATCGGGCACATGAACTCGGCCGCGATGCGGACCGCCTCGATCGCCATGTCGAAGCAGTCGACCGGCGACTGCGGGGCGACGATGGCCACCGGGCTGTCGCCGTTGCGGCCGAACATGCACTGGAGCAGGTCGGACTGCTCGGTCTTGGTGGGCAGGCCGGTGCTCGGGCCGCCGCGCTGCACGTTCACGATCACGAGCGGGAGCTCGGTCATGACCGCGAGGTTGATGGCCTCGCTCTTGAGGCACACCCCCGGGCCGCTGGTGCCGGTGATGCCGATGGCCCCGCCGTAGCTCGCGCCGATGGCGACGCCGATGGCGGCGATCTCGTCCTCGGCCTGGAACGTCTTCACCCCGAACCGCCGCAGCTCGGCGAGCCCCTCGAGGATGCCGCTCGCGGGGGTGATGGGGTAGCTGCCGTACACGAGCGTCTTGCCGGCCTGCTGGGCGGCGGTGGCGAACCCGAGGACCGCGGCCTCGTTACCGGTGATCTTGCGGTACGTGCCGGGGGAGATCTTCGCCTTGGCGACCTGGTACTGGACCGGGAGCAGTTCGACCGTCTCGCCGTAGTTGTACCCGGCCTTGAGGGCGGCGGTGTTCGCGGCGACATACTGCGGGTTCTTCGCGAACTTCTCGCGGATCCACTTCAGGGTCACGTCGAGGGGCCGCTCGTACAGCCAGTACACGAGCCCGAGCGCGAAGAAGTTCTTGCAGCGGTCGGCCTCCTTCGGGCTCAGCTTGAACTCGGCGACCGACTCGCGGGTGAGCTTGGCGACCGGCGTGCGGACCACGCGGTACCCGGCCAGGCTGCCGTCCTCGAGCGGGCTGATCTTGTACCGGGCCTTGTCGAGGTCGGAGACGCCGAAGTTGTCGGTGTTGGCGATCAGGATGCCGCCCGACTTCAGGTCCTTCAGGTTGGTCTTGAGGGCGGCGGGGTTCATCACGATGAGGGCGTCGAGCGCGTCGCCGGGGGTGTGGATGTCGGACGCGCTGAAGTGGACCTGGAACCCGGAGACGCCCGCGAGGGTGCCCGCGGGGGCGCGGATCTCGGCGGGGAAGTCGGGGAACGTCGCGATGTCGTTGCCGGCGAGGGCCGAGGTGTTCGTGAACTGCGTGCCGGCGAGCTGCATGCCGTCGCCCGAGTCGCCGGCGAACCGGATCGTGACCGCGTCGACCTGTTCGCGGACGTGCTTGGGCTTGTGCCCGTTCGAGCTGCCGTTGGGCCCCACGGCGGGGGAGGCGAGAGAGCCTTGTTCGGAACTCATGAAACCAGATCCTCGGAGGGGAAAGTGCCTTCGGACCAGGAGAGATGGCCCGGGGGTTGTATGGGGAGACTCAGAGGTAGCGGTTCATCTTACTCCGCAATCGGCGGCCGGGTACAGACGAGGGCGGAATCTGGACAGGCTTTAGAACGTCACTTGCGGGGCAGTGCGGCCGGCGGTTGAGGGCGGGCGCGATGGTTCCGGGCGACACGGACACCCCACTCCCGGAACCATCCTGAAGTCCGGAATCAACCACACAAGACCGGAAGAAAGATGATTGGAATGGGCGCAATGTCGTGACGGTGGAGGTGTTGCGGGCCATTACCGAATCGGCCAGTGGAACCGGAGCCAATCGCGCAGCTCCGGAACCATCACACGCGCAAGGTGTGCGTCTCGGTTGCTGGTGTAATCGGAATGAGACTGACCCGGCCGGGGGGCGCCCGGCGGGGGGCCACAACAC
>NZ_JBHYGG010000298.1:0-15133 GCF_051859125.1 Gemmata sp. | reverse complement strand
GGCAGACGCCGGCGGTTCGACAAGAACCCGTCGAACCGCCGGCGTCTGCCGGCCGGGTTGCACTGACAACACGGGCGGGCGCAGGCGAGGTGCCCTCGCTGATGTGCCTTGCCGAAGGGGCGGACCGTGGCTCAATCGCGCCTGCCCTACTTCGCCACCTTCTTCACCGCGATGGTGAGCGGCTGGCCGTCGATCTTGACCGTCGCGGTGTGGGCGTCGCCGTTGAGCGGCGCGGCCGACCACTCGACCGCCTGCACCGCCGTCGCGATGGTCTTCTGGTGCGTGGTGATCGCCCGGGTCAACTCGTCCGACGTTGCCGCGAGGTGCAGTGCGATCTGGTCGGACAGGTCGAACTTCGCGTCCTTGCGGGCGTTTTGCACCTGCCGCACCACGTCGCGGGCCAGCCCTTCGAGCTTCAGTTCCTCGGTGACGCTCGTGCAGATTGCTACCTGCGTGCCGCCGTCGGCGACGCCGCACCACCCGACCGCGGCGGTGAACTCGCGGACGAGGTCGGCACTATCGAGTTCGACCCCGGCGAGGGCGAACGGCTTCGCGGCGAGTTGCTCCGCGGTCATCGACGCGAGTGCGGTCTCGGCCTCCTTGAGCTTCGCCCCGAGCTTGCTCGCCGCGGTCTTCTTGTTGAGCCGCGCACTGACGGTGAGCAGTGGCCCGGACTGTGGGTCGTGCAACCGAACCGTCTTCACGTTCAACTCGTCGAGGATCAGGTCGCGGAACCGCTCGACGCCGCGGCGGTGCGCCTCGGACCCGGCCGAGACGACCAGTTCCGCGAGCGGTTGCCGCACGTTGAGCTTTGCCTGCTGCCGCGCCGACAGACCGAGCGAGATCACCTCCTGAACCGCACCCATGTCCTTCGAGAGCGTCTCGTCCTTCAGCGTCTCCTCGGCGACGGGGAAGTCGCACAGGTGGACGCTCTCGGGGTCGGTCGGCAGGCGCAGGTTCCGCCAAATCACCTCCGTGACGAACGGCACGCACGGAGCCATGAGCTTGCACAGCGTCGTGAGCGTCGCGTAGAGCGTCTGGTACGCGGCCTGCTTGTCCGCACGGCCAGCGGCGTCGAGTTCGGCGTTCTTGCTGTGCAGCCGGTCCTTGTTGCGGCGCACGTACCAGTTCGACAGGTCGGCTTCGATGAACTTCTCGCACGACGTCGCGAAGTCCATGACGCTGTAACCGCGGTACGCCTCGTGCGCCGCCGTGACGAGCGACTGCAAGTTCGAGAGCAGCCAGCGGTCGATGTCCTGGCGCTGTGCGAGAGGCACCGCGGGCGCGGCCGGGTCGAACCCGTCGCCGGTCGCGTAGTTGCAGAACATCGCGTAGGTGTTCCACAGCTTGAAGATCACCTTCGACCGCACCTCGTCGGCCGGGGTGGGGCCGAAATTGACGTGCGCGGCCGGGTTCTGCCGGCAGTACAGCCAGCGCATCACGTCGGCACCGATCGCCTTGAACGGGAGCGGGTTGCCCTTCGCATCCGGGATCACGCCGCCCTTGTCCGCGGCCGCGACGAACTCGATCGAGTTCCCGGCCCCCTTGTGCATCTCGTGGCCGTACTGGTCACGCACGTTCGCGTGCCCGAGGAGGGTCCGGAACGGCGGCTTGCCGTCGCTCATCATCGTGGAGAGCGCGAGGAGCGCGTAGAACCAGTTACGGAACTGGCCCGGGAAGCTCTCGGTGATGAAGTCGGCCGGGTACCACTTCTGCCAGTATTCGCGGTCCTGGTTGTACTTCATCGTCGAGAACGCCACGATGCCCGCGTCGAGCCACGGGTTGCCGACGTCCGGGATGCGCGACATCAGGTTCCCGGTCTTCGGGTTCCGGATCTTCACCTTGTCCACGAACGGGCGGTGCGGGGTGTGGCCGTCGAACTCGGCCCACCCCTCGACGGCGCGTTCCTTCAGCTCCTCGTAGCTGCCGATCACCTCGAACTGCGTGGGGTCCGCGTCGTCCACCCACACGGGCAGCGCGAGCCCCCAGTACCGCTTCTTCGAGATCATCCAGTCGCCCATGTTCTTGAGCCAGTCCAGCTCGCGGGCCGTGCCGTTGATGCTCTCGGGCAGGAACTTCACCTCGGGGTTGCGGACCACCTTCATGATCTCTTGGCGGAAACTGTAGTCGGGGGTCGGGGATCGGGGGTCGGGGGTCGGACCGGCAGGGTCAACACCCCCGGTCTGACTCCCGGCTCCCGCCTCCTGACTCCCGGGCTTCGGCCCCATGTTGATGAACCACTCGTCCACGAGCCGGTACAGCAGCTCCGTCTTGCACCGCCAGCAGTGCGGGTAGCGGTGGACGTAGCGCTCGGTGGTGAACAGCAGGTCGCGCTTCTTCAACTCCTCGAACACGGCGTCGGCCGTGGCGTGGTCGGCGGCGTTCTTGCCCGTGAGCGGCCCGAACCCCTCGACGAAGTGCCCGTCGTCACCGATCGGCGCGACCGGCGGCAGGCCGTTCTGCTGGCCCCAGACGTAGTCGATCGCCCCGCACCCCGGGGCGGTGTGGACGATGCCCGTGCCCTCGGTCTCGGTGACGTCCTTGCCGCCCGAGATGATCTTGTGCGCCTTCGCCGCGGTGGTCTTCGGCCACTTCTCCGATTGCTCGGTGACCTTGGCGACGTCCTTCGGGAAGCCGAACTCGTGGTTCTGCGCCGGGAGGTCGTCGAACGGGCCGACGTACTCCCACCCGAGCATGTCGGAGCCCTTCACCTCGCCGACGATCTCGTAGGTGTCGCCCTTGCCCGCCTTCGACTTGAACATCTGCTCGATGGTGTTCAGGTGCGGGACGCCGTCGATCCAGTCGCGCTTCTTCTTGGACGCGCCGGCGTCCGGCTCGCCGTCCTCGTCGCCGCCGGCGCTCTCCATGCGGTTCATCTTGAACACGCCCTTGGAGAGGTAGTACACCTCGCCCTTCAACTTCACCTTGAGGTACGTCAGGTCCGGGTTCACCGCCGCGCCGACGTTACTCGTGAGGGTCCACGGCGTCGTCGTCCACACCAGCAGGTTTTCTTTCTCCTGACTCCCGGCTCCCGGCTCCTGACTCCTGGGCTTCAGCGGGAACTTCACGAACACCGCCCGGTGCTCCACGAACTTGTAGCCCTCCTTCATTTCCTGCTCGGAGAGGCCGACGCCGCACCGCCCGCACCACGGCATCACGTCGTACCCGCGGTACACGAGCCCCTTGTGGTGGCACTTCTTGAGGAACGCCCAGATCGTGTAATTGTTCTCCTCCGCCATCGTGAAGTACGACTTCCGATCGTCCGGCTTCTTCGCCCAGTCGTCGTTGGTGCGGTCCCAGTTCATCCAGTAGCCGAGGCGGATGCTCTGCTCGGTCTGGACGCGCGCGAACGTGTTCACGCGGTCCTTGCAGGCCTGCACGAACTTGGCGATGCTCGCCTCGGCGTCGCCGGGGACGAGGTTCTCGATGTCCCGCTTGCTCCTGAGCCCGAGCGATTTCTCGACCTCGACCTCGACCCACAGCCCCTGGCAGTCGAACCCCTGCTGGTAGCGGAGTTCGTGGCCGGTCATGGCGAAGTAGCGGTTGTAGACGTCCTTGTACGTGCGGCCCCAGGCGTGGTGGACGCCCATCGGGTTGTTGGCGGTGATCGGGCCGTCGAGGAAGCTCCACCGCGGCTTGCCCTTGTTCAGCTCCTTCCGCTTCTCGAAGATGCCGTTCGCGTCCCAGAACGCGAGGATGGTGCGCTCTAGCGACGGGAAATCGACCGAACTCTCGACCTTCTCGAACGGCATGGCGTGGAACCTCGCGGCGGGGATCGACAGGGGCATTTTATGGGTGACACCGCACCCCGGTAGGTGGCTCGCGCCGGGGCGGAGGCGCCCCGCCGGGAACCCGGGGTTGAAACCCCGGGCTATTGCCGGTGACCCCGTTGGGGTCACATCGCTTTCGCGACCCCGAAGGGGTCGCCGGGCATAGCCCGGGGTTTCAACCCCGGGTCCGTGGAACCCCGCACATCTTCCGCACCTTGCCCGGTCCTGCTACGGACCTGTCTCACCGGCACGTCCCGCGGTACTCTCCGCACATCTCGAACAATTTTCACTTTCCTTCCGACCGGAACGACCCTCACAATTGGCGCTACCCGGATTCCCGGTTTTCCCCTCACATTTCCCGAGACGCACCATGGCCAAGTCCGCCGCGACCGCGAAGAAGCCCGCCGCCAAAGCTCCCGCCAAGCCGCGCACCAGGAAGGCGACGCCGGGCACGCCGGAACTCGCGCCGTCGATGCCGCTGGCCCGGCCGAGCACCCGGAGCCGGTTCACGCTTTTCAACCTGCTCGGCAAGCCCCGGGCGTACTACCTCGTCGAGCCGATCGACCTGCCCCGTGAGCCGGCCAGCACCAAGAAGGCGGTCGCCCACAGCGTCATCGTCGTGGACCGCTCCGGGTCGATGTATTCCGACCTGCCGGCGACCAAGGAGACGCTCCTCAAGGTGCTGACGCTCGACGAGTACGCCCAGTACAACCTGCTCGTCACGCTCATCTCGTACTCCGGCTCCGGCGACGTGATCTGCCACTTCGAGCGGACCCCGATCCGCGAGATCATGAAGAAGGACTCGCGGTTCCAGAAGGACATCAAGCAGATCCACACCGCCGGCGCGACCTGCATCTCGCAGGGACTCAAGCTGGCCGCCGAGAAGGTGAAGGACGGCGAACTGACCGCCATCACGCTCCACACCGACGGCTACGCCAACGACCCGTCGCCCGCGTCCGAGGCCGCGACGCTGCTGCAACTGTGCGACGACCTGAAGACCAAGGACGTGTTCGTCAACACGCTGGCGTACGGCAACTACTCCGACTTCCGGCTGCTGTCGCGGGTCGCGAACGCCGGCAGCGGGTCGTGCATCCGGGCGGGGAAGATCGCGGAGGTGTACGACAGCCTCTACAGCAGCACGAAGACGCTCGGCGGGTCGGTCACGCCGCCGCTCGAACTCCCGCTGGAGAAGGGGTTCGACTACCAGGTGTTCGTGTCGCGCTCGGCGGGGCGCGTGATCGGCACCGCCGACACGCTGAGCGTCCGCGGGCTGCGGGCCGAGGACGACGCGACCGTGTACCGGTTCCGCAAGCTCTCGAAGGAGGACTTCGACAAGCTCCGCGACGTGCCGGTCGAGCAGACGAGCGAGGCCGTGTTCGCGTTCGCCAAGGCGAACCTCGGCGAGGGGAACCTCAACACCGCCAAGTACGCGCTCGGCAGCACGTTCGACGCGACGCTCGTCGGGGCGCACGCGCGGGCGCTCACGAACAACCAGGTCGCCGCGTTCGCCCAGGACCTCGACACGCTCGTGTTGTTCAACCCCGGTCAACTCACCGAGCACACGATCCTGAGCGAGGTGCCGGTCAACAAGAAGATCCCGTTCCTCGAACTCGTGAACATCCTCGACGCCAACCGGGCGAACTTCGTCATCAACCGCGAGGCGCTGACGGCCGTGTACGTGCGCCGCGGGCTGAAGCGCGTCACCGGCACCCGCGACGAGAACGGGAAGGTGGTCGAGCCGACGCTGAAGACCGAGTTCGTCAACGACGACACGTACCTGCCGATCGCGTCGTTCGAGATCAACCGCAACACGGCGTCGATGAACATGATGCTGACCCGGAAGGTGCGGCTCGTGCCCGCGGCCGGCGGCGCGCCGATCACCGAGGTCGCCGGCATCAAGCTGGACAACCTGAGCACGTTCAACAACTACACGCTCGTCGGCGACGGCGAGCTGACCGTGCCGTACCTCAAGGTGAAGATCAGCGAGAAGTCGCTGTTCGACAAGCTCGCCAACGAGGGCGTGCTCGAAGTGGACGGCGCACCCGCGACGAAGTTCGACAGGGAGCAGGAGTACACGCTGCGGCTCGACGAGTTGCCGATCGTGCCGCCGTTCGAGGGGGCGGTGAACCTCGACGGCGTGTTCGACGAGTTGGCCCGCCTCAAGGTGCTCTCCAGCCTGTGCGGCGCGCACCTCAAGGAAGAATCGGCCGACCTCGCGCCCGAGCAGGTCGAGGCGCTGAAGAAGCACTACCTGTCGAAGAGCCTGTTCCTGAACTTCCCGACGACCACGCCGTACGCGAAGCTCGAAGAGGCGCTCGCCGACGGCAGCGTGGACACCCGCACGTCGTTCAAGATCGACGTCGGCAGCAAGCAGATCCTGAACCTCTCGAAGTTGCACAGCGCGAACAAGTTCCTGGAGCGGATGTACGAGGTGACCGGGGTCGACGGGAAGCCGCTGGAGAAGCCGGCGTTCGAGGACGTGCTCGACGGCACCGTGGCGTACAAGCACAAGACCCTCTCGGCCAAGACGAAGGTGACGAAGGTCGACGACTTCATGAAGGCGCTGTTCGACGACTTCCTCGGCCTGCGTGCGAGCGGCGCGGCCGTGAAGGTGCTGGAATCGGTTGGGGCCGACAAACTCGCGGCGATCGTGAGGGACCGGGCGAAGGGCAAGCAGTCGGCCCGCAAGGCGTTCGTGGAAGCGCTCGCCGACGCCCGGAAGAAGCTCGACGCCCGAAGCGACGCGCTGTTCACCCAGAAGCTCAGCCCGCTCGTGTTCTACGTCGGCTCGACCGGCCTCCTGCCCGACGAGATCGACGCGAGGGCGCAGTCGGCCGACGCGCTCGCCGGGAAGTACCCGGACCTGGCGTTCTCGAAGGACGAGAAGGAGGGGACGTTCTTCGAGGTCGGCGACACGGTCCTGAGCGTGTACGCGAAGACCGAGTACTTCTCGCGCGACAAGTGACGCGGAACGCTGCGGGCCGCGGGTTCACTCCCGCGGCCCGCGGCACTTCCGGGCGATAGCGTCACTCCTTCTCGACCAGGTACTCCGGCTTGATGACGAGCCGGCCGAGCGGGTCGAGGGGCGGGTGAACCGTGAGCACGACCGGCGGGCTGTGCCACGGGGCCGACTCGCCCTTCACGGTCCACTCGGCGTAGATCAGGAACACGCCGAGCCGCTTCGGGGTGAACTCGAATTCCCGCCCGTGCCGCCCGGGGCGGACCTCGACTTGCGGCACCGGCGGTCCGGACCGCCCCGCGAGCCATGGCAGCCCGTCGAAGGCGTTGAACTCCTCTCGGAACTCCTCGGCGGGGAGGTTCACCATCACGCCGGTCGCGTCCCATCGTCCGATCCGCACGACGCGGTTCTCGATGGACCTGACCTCCGGGTTCCACTTCCCCGGGACGGACTGCTCGAGCGTGAGGGTTTCGCCGACGACCGCTTCGGCCTTGCTGACCCACGCCTCGACCTTGATCGGCGGCTTGGCCTTCGGTGCGGGCGCGGTCCGCGCGGCCGGCGCGATCGCGACCCAGGCGAACAAGGAGCCGAGAACCGCTCCCGTTACGAATCCGTACACTCGTGGCCTCCTTGGTTCGGGGTCGCGGGCGGCGGGGCGGCCCCCCGCCGATCGGGTCACTCTTTCTGATTGTAGACCTTCGTGATGTCCCCAACACGCGACGCAGTGCGATCGCCGCGGGCACAACGCGGCCCTCCAGGTCTTCAACACCCAGGCGGGTTCGAGTTCCCGTGGGCGCGGGGCGTCCCGTGAGCTTCTTCGCAAGGCCAAGCATTCGGAGAGGCATCAAGGTTATCCTTCGTACCGTAGTGACTTTGGGCGAAGCAAGAGTTTTGCAGCACTACGGGAATGGCTTTCAAGTGAATTCTCCATTTCACTTCCGAGGTTTCGCCCTGATACTCGACTCTCCCTCACCACGGAACCTCTCCATGACCTCTCCCGTGATCCTCGCCATCGACCAGGGCACCACCAGTTCGCGGGCGATCGTGTACGACGCGGCGACGTTCGCGGTTCTAGGCGCCGCACAGCAGGAGACCGAGCAGCACTACCCGCGGGACGGGTGGGTCGAGCACGAGCCCGAGGAGATCTGGTACTCGGTCGCCCGGACCGTGCGCGAGGCGGTCGCGAAGTCGGGCCGAGACGCGAAGAGCATCGCCGCCGTCGGCATCACGAACCAGCGCGAAACGACCGTGGTGTGGGACCGCGCCACGGGCCGCACCGTCGGCCGGGCGATCGTGTGGCAGGACCGGCGGACCACCGACTTCTGCCGCGAGCGGGCCGGTGACCAGCCGTGGCTCACCGCGAAGACCGGCCTCGTGCTCGACCCGTACTTCTCCGGCACGAAGCTCCGGTGGATGCTGAACCACGTCCCGGAGCTGAAAGCCGGTGCGGAGGCCGGGCACCTGGCGGCCGGCACCATCGACACGTTCCTGATCTGGCGGCTCACCGGCGGCGCGAGCCACGCCACCGACGCGAGCAACGCCAGCCGCACGCTGCTGTTCAACATCCACGACATGACGTGGGACGACGAGTTGCTGAACTTCTTCGGCGTGCCGCGGGCGCTGCTCCCCGAGGTGAAGCCGAGCGCCGCCGAGTTCGGCGTCACGAAGGGGCTCGACTTCCTGCCCGACGGCGTCCCCATCCGCGGCGTCGCCGGCGACCAGCAGGCGGCGCTGTTCGGCCAGGGGTGCTTCGGGCCGGGGGCCGGGAAGTGTACCTACGGCACCGGCGCGTTCTTCCTGCTGCACACGGGTGACACCGCGGTGTCATCGGCGCACAAGCTCCTCACCACCGTGGCCGCCACGACCGACGCGAAGCCGAAGTACGCGATCGAAGGGGCAGTGTTCATCGCGGGGGCGGCGGTACAGTGGCTCCGCGACGGGCTGCACCTGGTCGCGTCGTCGGCCGAGGTCGAGCAACTGGCCCGGCAGTCGAACCCGGCCGAGGGGGTGCTGTTCGTGCCGGGGTTGGTCGGGCTCGGCGCGCCGCACTGGGTGCCCGAGGCCCGCGGGGTGATCTTCGGGCTCACGCGCGCCACGACCGCCGCCGACCTCGGCCGCGCGGCCCTCGAAGGGGTCGCGTTCCAGGTCGCGGACCTGATCGACGCGGCGGTGCGCGACACGGCCGGCGCTGCCACCGCGGCCGGCATCGCGACGCTGAAGGTGGACGGCGGGATGTCGGCGAACGACTGGTTCCTGCAGTTCCAGGCCGACGTGCTCGGGCGGCCGGTCGCCCGTGCGGCGCAGGGCGAATCGACGGCACTGGGGGCGGCGTTTCTTGCCGCGGTCGGCGCGGGGCTGGCGGACGTTGCGAAGCTGTCGGCACTGACCTCGGCCGCCGCGACGACGTTCGAACCGCGGATGCCGGCCGCCGACCGCGGGGCGAAACTCGCCGCGTGGCGCAAGGCCGTGCGGGCCGTGGTGGCGTTCTACTCGGCCAGTTGACCCGCTACCCGAGCGCCGCGTCGGGGATTTGAAACACGGGGCGGTAAAGTGTGGAGTGCCAGGTGTCTTCAATCTCTGGGCTCTGGATGCACCGGTGCCACGACGAGAGTGGAACGTGGTATTCCAAGTCGCATGCGCCGCTGCACGCACGAACCCCGCCGTCGCCGCCGCAGTACACGCCAGGCGTGTCGAGTGCCTCCAGAATGTACGTGTCGTAGGCGATCAACAGCCCGAATGCATTTCGAGGCGAACCATTGAACATGTCGCCGAAGTACCACAGAGACCGCGTCCCGGCCGAGCACGCATATTCCCATTGGTCCGCTGTCGGCAACGTCAGGCCCTTCTTGCGGAGTTCGCCGCGCTCGGCCGCTCCGGTCGCACACTTCTTGTGTCGGGAGTGTGAGGCGATTAGATACGGCCCGAGGTGTACGGTTCTCAGCGGGGACAGGACGGTTGCAAGATAGCCTTCCCACCTCGCGTTCTCCCACCCCTCCAGCCCGCGGACATTGTCGAGCCACTCCCGAACCAGTTCTTGTGGCACGCGCGTTGGTTGAGAGGGATCGTACCCGAGCGTGGCTTCGCCCCCGGGAATGAGCGAGAACACCCGTTCTTTGTACTCGAAAAGGGCGACGTACCGCTGCTGGTTGCCGGCTGCAAAAGGTGCGACACTCACGAACTCCCACCCAACCGGCAGGCACCGCTCGACCGCCCGTGCAACGGCTTCGGCCGTCGGGGCGTCGAACTGGTCCCACACCGCGAGCGTCAGGAACTCGCGCTCCACCAGGTGACCGTTCGGGTCTTGGGGCACGGCGGCACCTCACTTCTTCTTTCGCTTTGAGGGTTTCTTCGCCGAGGTCGGGGCGGGGAATCGCGCGAAGAGTTGTGCGAGCGGGAGCCGGAAGCCCGGCAGCACGTCGCCGCCGTCGAGCGCGCCGTCGGCGGGGACCGCGGTCTTCGCGTCGGGGGCGGTGTACGCTTCGGCCGTGCGGGTCTTCGGGTCGATGATCCACACCAGCTTCACCCCGCCGCCGAAATACTCCTTCAACTTGATCCGCATCTCCTTCCGCGTGTTGCCGGGGCTCAGAACCTCGACCGCGAGGTCGGGAACCTGTTTACTGATTTGTTCCTGGGGAATGGTGCGCTCGGGTCGCGACTTCCACGAAACGAACGTCAGATCGGGGCCGCGCACCCGCTTCGCGTTCACCCGAACGAGGTCGTCGGCCGTGGTGCAGTAGCCGAGGTCGTGCTGTTGGAGGAAGATCCCGAGCCACTTGCCCAGCTCGAAACTCAGCACCGAGTCCTTGTGGCCCATGCCCTTCTCCACGAGGGTCCCGTCCACCAGTTCGTACAGCTTTCGGGGCCGGCCGTGCATGCGGAGCAGGTCGCGCTCCGTGGCGGTGCCCGGGAGCGGGTTCATGCAGACCCGGCCGGCGGGGATGTTGCCGAGCCGCTTCAGCAGTTCGCCCACGTCCTCGAACACGAACTCGGCCTTCGCACTCGCCATTCTCGTTCTCTCCTGCGGGCCGACTCCCCCGCACTAAGATACCCGAACCGCGACCCGTGCCCCAACGCCAACCGGTGGCCCCGTGCTCTCAGCGGACGTGCTCCGACAGGTCCGCCGGCTCCACCTCCGGGCGCGGCGGCTCGTGCAGACGCTCCTCGGCGGCGAGTACCACTCGGCGTTCAAGGGGGCCGGGCTCTCGTTCGAGGAGGTCCGCGAGTACCAGCCCGGCGACGACGTCCGCACCATCGACTGGAACGTCACCGCCCGCGTCGGCCAGCCGTTCATCAAGCGGTTCGTCGAGGAGCGGGAGCTCACCATGCTCCTCGTCGTGGACGTGTCCGCCAGCACCCGGTTCGGCACCGGCCCGCTCACGAAGCGGACCGCGGCGGCCGAACTCGCGGCGCTGCTCGCGCTGTGCGCCGCGAGCAACAACGACCGCGTCGGGCTGATCGCGTTCACGTCCGAGGTCGAGCGGTTCGTGCCGCCGAACAAGGGGCCGCGGCACGTCCTGCGGGTGCTCCGCGACGTCCTCGCGTTCGAGCCGACGAAGCCCGGCACCGACCTCGCCGCGGCGCTCGACTACGTCACCAAGGTGCAGCGGCGGCGGGCCGTCGTGTTCGTGCTGAGCGACTTCATGGGCACCGGCTACGAGCGGGCGTTCCGGCGGGCGGCCCGGAAGCACGACCTCGTTGCGGTCCGCACGACCGACCCCCGCGAGGCGGCGTGGCCCGCGGCCGGGCTCGTGCGGGTGCGGGACGCCGAGACCGGCGAGCAGTTCGTGGTCGACACGAGCGACGCGTCGGTCCGCGAGCGGTTCGCGCGTGAGGCAGCGGAACGAGCGGCGTCGTTCACGAAGGTCGCCCGCGGCTCGCAGGCCGACGTGATCGAGGTCGGCACCGACGGCGGGCACTTCGAGGCGCTGCTCGGGTTCTTCCGCCGCCGCGACCGCCGGCGACGCAGGTGAAGTTCGGAGTGCGGGGTGCGGAATGCGGAACGGAACCCAAAGACCCGGGCGAGCGGTGGGCGTGAGCCCCCCGAGGGCGGAGCAGTCGAACAACTCGGGGGGCTCACGCCCCCGGCTCGCCGGGCTGCTGGCGCTCCTCATCAGTTCAACGGTCGCGCACGCGCAGACCGCGACCTTCGCCACCGACCGCAAGCCCGCCGAGCCGCTGCGGCTGTCGGAGTCGCTGCGGGCGACGCTCACCGTCGAGGGCGCGGCCCCGCTCGCGGTCGCGCTCCCCGACCCGCTCCTCGACCCGATCTCCGACCGCGACTGGAAGATTCAGCCGATCGGCGGCACCGTGATCGTCGCGCTCGACGGGGGGACGCAGCGTTGGACGCAGGCGTACCGGCTCGATCCGTACACACCTGGTCCCGCGATGCCGGTGATCTTCGGCACGCTGAAGGTGAACGGCCGCGAGGTGCAACCCGGCGGGTTCGACGTGAAGGTCGTTACGACCGTGACCGAGGCGAAGGCCGAGGCCGCGCGGCCCGTGACCGGCATCGAGGAACTGCCCCCGCCCCCCGATGACACCGCGGTGTCACCACACCCGCTGTGGTGGGCCGGCGGGGCGCTCGCCGTTGTGCTGGTTGCGGTGCTGGCCGTGCGGTTGCGGCGCAGGCCCCCGCCGGTGCCGCCGCACGCCTGGGCCGCGGCCGCGTTCGACCGACTGGAGCAGGGCGGGGCACGAGGCGCAGAGTTGCTCGCCGGCGCGGCCGGGGTGGTCCGCGGGTTCATCGAGCGGCAGTTCGGCGTGCCGGCCACGCGGCTCACCACAGAGGAACTTTTAGCGACGCCGGCGGCCGGGGCGGTCGAACAGGCCGATGCGCTGCGGGCGCTGCTCGACCGGTGCGATCGCGCGAAGTTCGCCGGGGACGTACCCGACGACGGTGGGTGTCGGAGCGTCCTTGCCGGGTGTCGGCAGTGGGTTCACGACGTACGCGCCGCCCTCCCCGGGCCACGGTGACGGCGGCTGCGGCCGGGTCTTCCCCCGCACCGCCACGCCGGGCAGCGGGGTCCACAACTGGGGCGGCAGCCAGCCCCCTTCGAGCAGCGGGTGCCGGTCGATGAACCGGTTCCGCGAGCGGTCGTAGAACAGGTCCTGCGGCACCGTCGCGGCGGGGCGGGCGGCTCGCGCGTCGATCAGGCCGGCGTAGATCAGCGCCTCGATCGTGGACTGCGCGCAGTAGAACCGGCCGCCCGGCATGAGGTGCGCCCGGCCGAAGATGGCGGTCCGCAGTGGGCCGCGGGGGCTCAGCGGGGTGCCGTGCAGCAGGAACCGGATCAGCGCGTACCGCTGGCCGTCGGTCGCCACGGCGAACTGCGTCAGGCGGCGGTCCTGCTCCGGCGTCAGCGGCACCGCCCGTTGCCGCACCCACACGTAACCCGGGTAGGCGTTGATGCGGTAGTCGAGCGGCGTGACGCGGCTGTAGAGCGTGTCGCCGTACCCCGACTCGAACACCCCGAGCCGGCCGTCGGGCATCGTGACGACAAGGCCGTTGTGCCCCGGCTTGCCGGTCAGCGCGATGCGGAACAGGAGCGTCCAGAACCGGTTCGTGTCGCTCATCAGCAGCACGTCGCCGGCCCTCGGGGCGTAGTGCGTCACCGGGAGCCGCGGGAGCGGCTCGACGTCGAACGCCGGCTGGTACAGGTAGCCGTAGGGGGTCTCGGCCGGAACGTAGGTGGGCGGGTACACCTTCGGGCCGGTCGGGTCGCCGATCGGGGTCGTGCCGAGCAGGAGCAGGAGAGCGGGCGTCATGCGGTCGGCCCCGTGAACCTTGAGCAAATCCCCGTCCTCAGTATGACCGGGCCGCGGCGGGACGCAATGCAACCCGCCCAACCGGACCGGCGGCGGCAAAGCACCGGCGCTACCCGACCGCCAAACTCCGACCAACCCGCACAACGGCACCCATGCTCCTGACCATTACCACCACCCGCCCGCCCGCCACCGACCTCGGGTGGCTGCTCCACAAGCACCCGGACCGCACGCAGAGCTTCGACGTCACGTTCGGCAAGGTCCACGTCTTCTACCCCGAGGCGACCGACGAGCGCTGCACCGCGGCGCTGCTCCTCGACGTCGACCCGGTCGGCCTCGCGCGGCGCGACCGCGCCCCGGAACTGCTCGCCCAGTACGTCAACGACCGGCCCTATATTGCGTCGTCGTTCATGAGCGTCGCGATCTCGCAGGTGTACGGCTCGGCGCTCGGCGGGAGCTGCAAGCTGAAGCCGGACCTCGCCGAGGAGCCGCTGCCGCTGGTCGCGAGGCTCGCGGTGGTGCCGTGCCGCCGCGGGGGCGAGGCGTTCCTCCGGCGGCTGTTCGAGCCGCTCGGGTACGCCGTCACCGCGACGCGGCACCCGCTCGACGACCGGCACCCCGAGTGGGGCGAGTCGCCGTACTTCACGGTCGAACTCGCGGCCACGGTCCGCGTCGCTGAACTGCTCTCGCACCTGTACGTCCTCGTGCCGGTGCTCGACGACGAGAAGCACTACTGGGTCGCCCACGACGAGGTCGAGAAGCTGTTGCGGCACGGCGAGGGGTGGCTCGCGACGCACCCCGAGAAGGAGCAGATCACCGCCCGCTACCTGAAGCGGCAGGGGAAGCTGGTGCGGTCGGCGCTGGCGGAACTCGCGGCCGGCGACGGCACCGACCCCGACGACGCAGCCGTCGCGAACGACCTCGCCGAGGAGCGGCTCGAAGCCCGCGTCAGCCTCCACGAGCGCCGGCTGACGACGGTGCTGGCGGTCCTGCAAGAGAGCGGGGCGAAGCGAGTTCTCGACCTCGGCTGCGGCGAGGGGAAGCTCTTGCGCCTGCTCGCTACCGACCCGCGGTTCACAGAAGTCGTCGGCCTCGACGTGTCCGTTCGCGCGCTGGAGATCGCCAGGCAGCGAATCGACCGCACGCGGCTGTTCGACGGCCAGCGGGAGCGCATCAAGCTGCTGCACGGCGCGCTCACCTACCGCGACGCGCGCCTGGAGGGGTTCGACGCCGCGGCCGTGGTCGAAGTGATCGAACACCTCGACCCGCCCCGGCTCGAAGCGTTCGCGCAGGCGCTGTTCGGCTGCGCCCGCCCCGGTGCGGTGGTGCTGACGACGCCGAACCGCGAGTACAACGTGAAGTTCGAGAACCTCCCGGCCGGCAAGTTCCGCCACGCCGACCACCGCTTCGAGTGGAACCGCGGCGAGTTCGAGGCGTGGTGCGGCGGCGTCTGCTCGCGGTACGGCTACACCGCCCACCTCTCGCCGCTCGGCGACACCGACCCCGCCGTCGGCGGCCCGAGCCAGATGGCGGTGTTCCTGCGGCAGTGACACCGCACTGTCAGTCGGTGTCGATGGCAACGAGTGATCTTCTTGGTCCGAGCCCGAGCGCCGAGCGAGGGTTCACGCACACCCCTCGCTCG
>NZ_JBHYGG010000297.1:0-35379 GCF_051859125.1 Gemmata sp. | reverse complement strand
CTCAAAGCTACACCGAACTGAACACAGTTCCCACCAACTTTCGCGACGCATACCCTTTTGGCACGCCGTTGCCGTTTACTAGTTGCGGACCACGACTTCCTCGATTAACTTTGAAGCATAAGCGCCCCCCCGCCGGTATCATTCCGTACCCACCCGTCCGCTCGCCCCCAGCGGTGCCACCTTCCCCGTTCGCGGAGCCGTCGTTATGGCGTTGCGTCCCATCCTGATCCTGCTCGGCGCGGCCGTCACGGCCAGCCTCGCCCTTGCCTGGGCAACAGGGTGGACGGACCGCACCCCACCGACGGCCGCGGCCGCACCGCAACCCGCCGAAGTGGCGCCCGCGACCGAACCGCAGACCTCGCTCCGCGAGCGGCTCCGGCTCCCGACCCAGCCCACGGAGTTCGCCGAACCGGTCGCCGCCGTTGTGCCGCCTGCGACCGCCGTGCCGCCGGTACCGGTCGCACTGGTCGAGCCGATCACTGCCGCGGCCCCGCCGGTCGAAGACCCCGCGTTCAAGGCGAAGATTCTCCCGTTCCTCCAGAAGTATTGCGTCGATTGCCACAAGGGCGACAAGGCCGGCGGCGGGCTGTCCCTGGACTGGTACACTTCGGAGGCCCAGGCCCGCAAGGCGCGCAAGGACTGGGGCGCGATGCAGCACGCCCTCGCGGCCGGTGAGATGCCCCCGCCCAAAACGAAGAAGCCGCAGCCCACCAAGGAGGAGCGGGCGTTCGTCGTCGAGTGGATCGAGAACTCACTCACCAGGGTCGATTGCACCGGCCCCCGCGACCCGGGCCGCGTCACCATCCGGCGGCTCAACCGGGCCGAGTACAACAACACGGTCCGCGACCTGTGCGGGGTCGACTTCAAGCCCGCCGACGACTTCCCGGCCGACGACGTCGGCTACGGGTTCGACAACATCGGCGACGTGCTCTCGTTCCAGCCGATCCTGCTCGAAAAGTACCTGGCGGCGGCCGACAAGGTGCTCGCCACCGCACTCAAACTGCCCGAGCCGCCCAAGAGCGTGAAGCAGTCGTTCGGCGCGTCGAACATCGTGGTGCTGCCGCGGTCCGCGAAGACCAAGGACCCGGTCAAGATCGCGTTCAAGTCGGTCGGCCAGGCGAGTCTGGAGAGGTTCCACTTCCCGGCCGAGGGCGAGTACGTCATCCGGTTCCGCGGCTGGGGCACGAAGATCGGCGGCGAGTTCCCGAGCGCGACGCTGCGGGTCGCCCGGAAGGACATCAAGTCGTTCACCGTCGAAGCGACCCAGGGCAAGCCGCAGTTCTACGAAGTGCGGACGAAGCTCCCGGCCGGGGAGAAGACCGTCGAGATCGCGTTCACCAACGAGTTCGAGGACGTCGTCGATAAGAAGTTCCGCGAGTTCGGTATCGACCGCATCGAGATCGAGGGGCCGTTCAACCCCGTGAGCCCGCCCGAACCCGTGTCGATCAAGTTGCTCCTCACTGCGAAGCCCTCGGGCACCGTGACGCCCCGAGCGGCCGCCGAAAAGCTGCTCGCGAACTTCGCCCGCCGTGCGTACCGCCGGCCGGTGAAGCCCGAGGAGGTGACCCGCCTCCTGAGCCTGTTCGACGTCGCGACCAAGCAGGGCGAGCCGTTCGAGACCGCGGTCCGGCTGCCGATGAAGGCCGTGCTCGTGTCGCCGCACTTCCTCTACCGGATCGAGGAGGATCCCAAGGACCCGAACGGCGTCCGCACCATCAGCGACTTCGAGTTCGCGACACGGCTCTCGTACTTCCTGTGGTCCACGATGCCGGACGAGGCGCTGTTCCAGCTCGCTGAGAAGGGCGAACTCCGGAAGCCCGCGGTGCTAGAGGCACAGGTCAAGCGGATGCTGAAGGACCCGAAGGCGAAGGCGCTGTCGGAGAACTTCGCGTCGCAGTGGCTCCAGTTGCGGATGCTCAAAACCCTGACGCCCGACAAGGGGTACTATCCCGGGTGGGACGACGCGCTCAAGAACGCGATGGCGCGTGAGGCCGAGGGGTACTTCGAGTACGTCGTCCAGAACGACCGCAGCATCCTGGAGTTCCTCGACTCGGACTACACGTTCGCCAACGACCGCCTCGCGAAGCACTACGGTCTCGCGAACGTGACCGGCCCCGAATTCCGCAAGGTCGCACTGGGCGACGGCCGCCGCGGCGGCGTGGTGACGATGGGGAGCACGCTCACCGTCACGTCGAACCCGACCCGCACGAGCCCCGTGAAGCGCGGCAAGTGGATCCTGGAGAACGTGCTCGGCACGCCCCCGCCGCCCCCGGCCCCGGACGTGCCGGAACTGCCGCCGACGCCCCAACTGAAGGGCACGCTCCGCCAGCAGATGGAGCAGCACCGGGCGAACCCGGCGTGCGCGACGTGCCACGCCAAAATGGACCCCCTCGGGTTCGGCCTGGAGAACTTCGACGGCATCGGCGGGTGGCGCACACAAGACAACAAGCAACCGATCGACCCGTCGGGCGTACTGCCCGGGGGCGAGAAGTTCGCTGGCCCCGCGGAACTCCGGAAGGTCCTCATCGGCAAGGCCGACCTGTTCCGCCGGTGCTTCGCGGAAAAACTCATTACCTTCGGTCTGGGCCGCGGGTTAGAGTATTACGATAAGTGCGTCCTCGACGACATCGTTGCCGCGTCGAGGGCCAACAAGGATGCGTTCTCCGCACTCGTCCTCGCCATCGTGAAGTCCGACCCCTTCCAGAAGCGCAAGGGCAAGCGGACCGAGTGAACTGGGGAGCAGAGTGTTTATCCGCAGATTACACAGATGGACACAGATTAGAGGACAGTGGTAACACGACACGCCGGCCCTCGACCCAGCTCGGTCTCCTGATTTCTCATCTGCGTCCATCTGTGTAATCTGCGGATAATTCCGTTTTCGCCTGCCGCTACGCTGCCCCCGCCAGACACTGCCCGTCCCCGGAGCTGCCATGAACGCCCGCATCACCCGCCGCACCGCCCTGAAGGGTCTGGGCACCACCCTCGCCCTTCCCTGGCTGGAGTCGCTCGCGGTTGCCGCGCCGGCAGCCGTCACTGCCCCGCCCCGCCGGGTCGCGTTCATCTACGTCCCCAACGGCGTGAACATGGCCGAGTGGACGCCCAAGGCCGAAGGGAAGTTGACCGAACTCCCCGGCGTGCTGAAGCCGCTGGAGGCGTTCAAGGACTCGTTCAACGTCTACAGCGGTCTGGCACTCGACAAGGCGCGCGCCAACGGCGACGGCCCCGGCGACCACGCCCGTGCGATGGCCGCGTTCCTCACCGGCCGCCAGCCCCGCAAGACCCACGGGGCCGACATCCGCGCCGGCATGTCCGCCGACCAGCACATCGCGAGCGTCGCCGGGCAGGTCACGCGGTTCCCGTCGCTCGAACTCGGCATCGAGCGGGGCGGCAGCGCCGGCAACTGCGACTCGGGCTACTCGTGCGCGTACTCGCACAACCTGTCGTGGCGCGGCGAGTCCACCCCGAACTCGAAGGAGGTGGACCCGAAGGCCGTGTTCGAGCGGCTGTTCGGCGGCAACGACCCGAAGGAGCAGGCCCAGGCCCGGGCCAAGCGCGACCTCTACAACACGAGCGTCCTCGACTTCGTCAACGAGGACGCCAAGGGGCTGAACAAGACCCTCGGCACCGCCGACCAGAAGAAGCTCGACGAGTACCTCGCCAGCGTCCGCGAGGTCGAGCAGCGCATCCAGAAGGCGAAAGCCGCCGCGAACGCCCCGGTCGCCAAGCCGAACGTCCCCGCCCCGACCGGCATCCCGAAGGAGTACGCCGACCACATCCGGCTCATGGCCGACCTGATGGTGCTGGCGTTCCAGACCGACCTGACCCGCGTGGTCACGTTCCCGTTCGCCAACGAGGGGAGCAACCGGCCGTACAAGTTCATCGACGTGCCGGAGGGCCACCACGACCTGTCGCACCACGGGAGCGACCCGAAGAAGCTCGAGAAAATCAAGAAGATCAACACGTTCCACACCGAGCAACTCGCGTACGTCCTCGGCAAGATGAGGGGCACGAAGGAGGCCAACGGCACGACGCTCCTCGACAACGTGATGCTCGTGTACGGCAGCGGCAACGGCGACGGGAACCGCCACAACCACGACGAGTTGCCGGTACTCCTGTGCGGCAAGGGCGGCGGCTCGGTCGCGACCGGCAAGCACGTCGCGTTCCCGAAGAAGTCCGAGACCCCGCTCATGAACCTGTTCCTCGCGATCTTCGAGCGGATGGGCGCGCCGGCCAACTCGTTCGGCGACAGCACCGGTGTGCTGAAGCTCTGATTCTCTGCTTTCGAGCCACGGGGTTCACCCCCGTGGTCTTCTCAACACCAGAGCGAGGCCCACGGGGGTGAACCCGTGGCTCACGAAACCATGCCCCGCTTGCTCGCCACCGTCGCACTCGCGGTTGCCCTTGCGTCACCGATCTCTGCGGCGGAACCACTCCGCGTCCGCATCGACGCCGCCATCGATGCGAAGGCGAAGGCCGAGAGGGTCGCACTCGCGCCGCCGGCCGACGACGGCGAGCTCCTCCGGCGGGCGTACCTCGACTTCGCCGGCACCCTCCCGCCGGTCGACGTCACCAAACAGTTCCTCGCCGACACTACCGCCGACAAGCGCACCAGGCTCATCGACTCGTTGCTCGACGGCCCCGCGTACGTTACCCGCATGGCCGACCTGTTCCACGTCGCCCTGATGGAGCGGCTCGGCGAGAGCCCGGAGTGGTCGAAGTACCTCCGCGAGTCGTTCGCGAAGAACAAGCCCTACGACCAGATGGTCCGCGAGATGCTGCGGGCCGACGCGAAGGACGCCGCAAGCGCCGGGGCCGCGTTCTGGCTCTCCAAGCGGCTGGAGAACTACGGCCAGAACCCGGTCGACTACTCGGCCCTCACCCGCGACGCCGGCCGGCTGTTCCTCGGCAAGGACCTCCGGTGCTGCGAGTGCCACGACCACCTGTTCATCGACGACTACAAGCAGCAGCATTTCCAGGGGCTGCACACGTTCTTCAAGAACGTGTATCTCGTGAACGCCGCGAAGCTGCTCGTCGCCGAGAAGGTGACGGCGGAGAAGACGCCGTTCGCGTCGGTGTTCACGAAGGTGCCGATGACCACCGGGCCGGGCCTTCCCGGGCTGATGATGATCGACATCCCCGTGTTCCCGAAGGGAATGGAGTTCGCCGTCCCGCCGGACCGCAAGGCGAACGAGCCGGGCGTGCCGAAGTTCAGCACGCGGGCGGCGCTCGCGGAGCAACTCCCGACCGCGAAGAACCCGGACTTCGCCCGCAACGCGGTGAACCGCCTCTGGTTCGCGGTGATGGGCCGCGGGCTCGTTCACCCGCTCGACCTGCACCACGGCCGCAACCCGGCTTCGCACCCGGAACTGCTCGCGCTCCTGGCCGACGAGTTCGTCGCCCACAAGTTCGATGTGAAGTGGCTGCTCCGCGAGTTGGCCTTGACGAAAACGTACCAGCGAACCAGCCTAGTGCCGGTCGGGATCGACGCGCCGGACGCGCGATTCTTTGCCGTCGCGCTGGAGAAGCGGCTGTCGGCCGAGCAGTTGCTGAACGCGATGCTCACCGCGACCGGCACCGATCCGAAGGCGGCCGACGCGCTGCGGCCGAAGTTCGTGAAGGCGTTCGCGAACCAGGCCCGCGAGCCGGAGGACGAGGTGACGCCGTCGCTGAAGGGCGCGCTGTTCGTGCTCCACGACGCGGCGGTGCTCGACCTCGTGGCCGCGAAGCCCGGGAACCTCGTCGAGCGCGCCGCCAAGTTGAGCGACGACGACGCCGCGACCGAGTTGTACCTCGCGGTCCTGACCCGAACCCCCTCGGCCGAGGAGCGTGCGGCGGTCGCGAAGGTACTGGCGAAGCACCCGGCCAGGCGGCCCGAGGCCGCCGGCCGCGTCGCGTGGGCGCTGCTCGCGTCGATGGAGTTCGGAGTGAACCACTAAACTAACAGGCGCACTCCGTGTGCCGTCGCTGAGTACAAGAACGGCACACGGAGTGTGCCGGATACTTTGATCGGAAGGGGAGCCATGTCACGGACGATCGTTGCGGTGGGGCTTTGCCTCGGGATCGCGGGCCTCGTCGGGTGCGGATCGAAGCCGCCGACGCAGCCGGAACAGCCGAGCGCCACGCTGACGCCCGAGCCGAAGGTCGATCAGCCGCCGCAACCGGCCCCGCTCGCGCACGAGATGGACCCGGCGAAACACGCGATCCCGGCCGCACCGGTCCGCGGGCGGCTCGGCACCGTCGACGTTGCTCTGGCCGACGCCCGCGTCGAGGGGCACAACCTCGTGTTCCAGAAGCCGGCGGACCTGCCCGGTCCGGCGTGGCGGGTCGCGATCGAACTCCCCGCCGAACCGGGCCGCGAGGGGTCGCCCGCGAAGATGGTCCTCGGCCCGATGGACCCCGTCACCGGGACCGCGTGGACCGTGAACATCGACTTCCCCAAGCCGCTCTCGCTCAAGGAGGCCGACGGCAAGACCTGGAAGCCGCTGCCCGGTCTCGGCTGGAGCGGCGGGTGCGCGATCACGGTGGAACTGGGCAAGCGCGACGGCGGGAAGCTGCCCGGGAAGATCTACCTGTGCGTGCCGAACATCGGCGACGCGCACCCGGACACGCCGACCACCAGCGTCCTCGCCGGCACGTTCGTCGCCGAGTACGCTCGCTCCCCGGGCGACCCGCCGGGGGCCGACGAGGTGCCCTACGTCAAGGGGACGGTCGGCCTGAAGGTGCCCTCCCCCGGTGCGAACCTGCGGGTCGGGTACGTCGGTGAGTTGCCGATGGACGGGCTCGCGCTCGGCGTGGTCAGCGCCGACCTCGACGGCAAACAACAGGCCAAGGCGAACTATGACAAGCCGCACGTCAGCACACTGGCTTCCGGCGACGGGAAGGCCGCCCCGAGCTACTACGAGCACACCAGGCTCACGCCGGGGCGGTACCTGGTGTTCGCGTTCCTCCCCGGCGGGCCGGTCGCCTGGAAGTGGGCCGACGTGAAGCCGGGTGCGACGCTCACGGTGGACCTGACCGTCGACGCCACGCAGGTCGGCAACCTGGACGTCGCCGCCCCGCTGGAGGCGGCCGGCAAGGTGCAACTGGCCCCGGCGAACGAGGACGGCAAGCCCGCGAGCGACGGCGCGTTCCAGGGGCGGGCCATGCAACTGGTGCTGGAGGCCGACGTCGTGAACCGGAAGGCGAAGTTCACGAACCTCGCACCCGGCAAGTACGAGGTCCGCGCCGCCAAGCAGTCCCGGATCGTGGACGTTGCCGCCGGGAAGACCGCGGAAGTCGACTTCGAGAAGAAGTAGCCAACCCCGAGAGCCGGTCATGCTCTGCACCCCCGCCGAACACCGCCTCTCGCGCCGCCGGTTCCTCGGGGCCGCGGGGGGCACCGCACTCGGCCTCGGCGGGCTCGTCACCCCCGCACTCGCCGAGAAGCTCCGCAAGGAGCGCCGGCAGGTGCTGTTCGTCTGGCTCGACGGCGGCATGAGCCAACTCGAATCGTGGGACCCGAAGCCGAACACGACGTTCGGCGGCCCGTTCCGTGCGATCAAGACCGCCGTCCCCGGCGTCCACATCTCGGAGTTGCTCCCCGAGTCCGCGAAGCTGATGAAGCACCTCGCGATCGTGCGGAGCGTCTCGACGCAGGACAACTCGCACTCGGCCGGCGTGGACCGCATCAACCGCGGCGACCCGAAGAACCGCGGGGTCGTGTACCCCTACTTCGGGTCGGCGGTCGCGAAGCTCGTCGGCACGAACAACAGCGGCCTGCCGCCCTACGTCTGGGTGAAGCCGCTGAGCGGCGGGTTCATCTACAAGGACGCCGGGTTCCTCGGCCCGAAGTACGGCGCTCTCGCGCTCGGCGACGGCAAGCCGCCCGAGAACCTGCTCCGCCCCAAGGAGCTTTCGGCGGCGGACGACGAGGAGCGGAACGACCTCCGCAAGCTGTTCGACACGCGGTACGCCGAGCACCGCCGCAAGGAGTTCACCGAGGCGAACACGCACGCCTTCGAGATGGCCGCCCAGCTCCAGAAGAAGATCGAATTGTTCGACCTGTCGAAGCTCCCGCAGAAGGACCAGGACCGGTACGGCACGCACGACCTCGGCCGGCACATGCTCCTCGCCCGCCGGCTGCTCGAAGAGGGCGTCACATTCGTGAAGGTGACGAGCTACGGGTGGGACACGCACGGCGACCACTTCAACGGCGCGGCGAGCCTGCACCCGAAGTTCGACCGCCCGTTTGCGGCGATCATCGAGGACCTGCGCGACCGCGGGATGCTCGACAACGTGCTGGTGATCGCCTGCGCCGAGTTCGGCCGCACCCCGCGGATCAACGGGCACATCGGACGCGACCACTGGCCCGAGGCGTGGAGCGTGTGCATGGCCGGCCGCGGGATCAAGGGCGGAGTGGTCGCGGGGCGGACCAATGACAAGGGCACGGAAGTCGCGACCGACCCGGTGGACATCGGAGGGCTGTTCCACACCTGGTACAAGGCCCTCGGCATCGACCCGACCGAGACCGAGTTCCGCAACGGCGGCCAGCCGCTCCCGATCGCGCACGAGGAGATGAAGCCGGTGAAGGAGGTGCTCGCGTGACCGCACTCCAACCCAAGAAAGCCGACCCGACCGCTCCGAAGGAACTCGGCAAGCCGCTCACCCCGCCGACGCAGGTCGCCCGCGTCCGGTTCTCGCCCGATGGCAAGGTGCTCGTCGCGGCGTGCTTCGACGGCACCGTGCGGCGCTGGGACGTGTCGGGCAAGGAGCCGGCCGAGCTCACCGCGATCAGCGGCCACAACGGCTGGGTCGGCGGGCTCGCGTTCGCCGGCAGCGCGCTGTTCAGCGTCGATTCGTGGGGCCGGCTCACCGCCTCGGACGTCGCCGCAAAGGAGCCGCAACTCTGGACCGTTGAAGCGGCACACGACGGTTGGGCACGCGGCGTCAGCGTCGTTCCGGGCTCGGAGGTCGCCACCTGTGGCAAGGACGGGTTCGTCCGGCTGTGGAACCCCGAGACGGGCAAGCGGGTCGCCGAGTTCGAGGTGAAGTCGGACCTACTCTCGGTGTGCTTCGCCCCCGACGGCAAGACGCTGTTCGCCGGCGACCTGTTCGGCGTCGTGCGCGAGTTCGAGGTGCCATCTGGCAAGTTGGCCCGCACGATCGAGGCGCTGGAACTGTACAAGCTCGACCGCATTCAGGACGTCGGCGGCGTGAAGAACCTGATGGTCTCGGCCGACGGCAAGACTCTCTTCGTCGCCGGGGCGGAGCCGAAGTCGGGCGGGTTCGTGCAGTGCGTCCCGCTCTTGATCGCGTTCGACCGCACCGGCAAGCGGCTCTCGCAGTTCAAGGGCGCGAACGACAACGAGGGGTACGTCACCGACCTCGCGTGGCACCCCGACGGGTGCGTCGCCGGCACGACGTCTGGCCAACCCGGCCAGGGGAAGTTCTTCTTCTGGAAGCCGGGCGAGGCGGCCGCGTTCGCCACCGGCGGGAAGCACCCGAACTGCCACAGCGTCGCGCTCGCCCCGAAGGGGGACGTAATGGCCGTGAGCGCGACGAACGCGAACAGCAGCGGCAACGGCCGCGTGAAGGGTACCGGCGGCGACTACCCGGCCAACACCTCGCCGATCCAGATGTGGACCGTGCCGAAGCTCGGGTAGCGTCTGCGAGCCGCGGGGGTCGCCGCCGCGGCTCGCCGGGCATCAGTCGTTCGACTTGAACCGGAACGTCCAGTCGCCGAACTCGTCCTTGAAGAACACGTAGGTCTGCTTCTTCTCGTCCTTCTTGCTCGTCCCGTCGGTGAACGTGCGGGTGATCTCAACGGCCACCCGCACGGGGTAAATCACCGTCTCGCGGTTCGCGGGGACGCCGTCCGTCTTGAAGTTGCCCGTGCGCGGCTCGCCAAATTTGAACGCCTTGTAGTCGTAGGTGTGCCTCGTGCCGCCCTGGGCCGGCGGCCCCCACATCTTCTTCTCCAGTTGACCCTTCACCTCCTTCGCGGGCGGCGCGCCCTTGGGGCCTTCGCCCTCGGCGGGCTCCTTCTTGGGGTTGGGCTGCGGCGCGGGGTCCGCTTTGGCCGGCGGATCTGCTATCGCAACCGGGTCGGCCTCGGTCGCCCCTTCGAGGTTCTCCCGGCGCAGGTCGCTCTTCTCCAGATCCTTCCCCTTCCAGTTCTTCCCCTCGGCGCCTTGGGCGTTCACGCCGGCCGAGAGCACGAGCCCCACCGCGGCCCCGAGCAGGAGGAGACACACGGCTCGCATCGTCAGGTTCCCCGCCAGAGTGGTACGTGAAGCTCAGGGCGCGGCACGGGGCCGGCGCGGACCGGTCGGCGGGTGCATCGTAAGTCGCGAACCTGGGGAACGCAAACGATTGGCTCAGCTTGTCTGTTTGGTGCGGTCACTCGGTCGCGGGCTCGGTGACCTGCAACGTCACGCCCGTGACGTAGTCCTTCACCTTCACCCGGTACTCGGCCATGTGTTGCATCGCGCCGTGGGCGTAGAGCGCCTCCAGCGTGGCCCACTTCTCGATAACCGTGACCACGTCGGGCCGCGGCGGGTCCTGTACGGCGATGGTGGTGGGCACGTCGGTCGTGGCCTGGTACTCGACGCACCCCGGCTCGGCCCGCACGAGCGGCGTGAGCCAGCGGAACACGTCGAGGAACGGCCCGCGGACGCCCGGCTTCAGGGTGATGGTGGCGACGACGTGGATCATGTGTGCGGCTCGCGTGGGTGGGGTGAATGAAGAACGCCACCCGATTTCGGGTGGCGTCGCGTGGTCCCGGTTGAACGGGTACTCACTTCGGCAGGGTGACCTTCGCGTCCTCGATCGTCTTCTTGCCGTCCTTCTCGGTGACCTTGCCGGCCACCTTGACGCCCTCAAGATCGGCCTTGCAGCACTTCCCGTGGTACGATTCCTTGGCGCCCTTGTCGGCGATGTAGTACGTCACCTTCTTGTCCCCGTCCTTCACGATGAGGGCGTGGCCGCACTTGTCGGTTTCCTTGAGCGCGCACTTGGTGCAGGTGAGCGTGCCTTCGACCGTCTTGGCCTCGGCCTTCTTGTCTTCGGCGCGGACGTTGTTCGAGGCACCCGACAGGGTGACAACGGCGACGCCCAGGGCGATCGCCAGCGTGAAACGCAGCATGAGAGGGACCCGTGTTGTTGACTCGATTGAGCGACCACCCACGGCGGTCCGCCCCCAATCGTTCCGGTAACTATACCTATCGACTTCCAGCGGAGCAATGACTGCTCAAAATGTTCTGTGAGGATTCCGAGCCCCTCGTTGACGCCCCGGGGCGGCGGCCATACCATGTGTTTTTCCGACACACCCCAGATTGTCGGGTCATCGTCGATGGCCGGTCCTTCCGTGTCCGCCGAAGCGTTCGCCGCCGCCGTTGAGCGGGTCGCCGCGCACCACGACAAGACGGTCGTGGTGAAACTCGGCGGCAGCGCGATGGAAGACCCCGCCGCCACCGACGCTTGCCTCAAATCCGTTGCTATCCTCAACCGCCTGGACCTCTCAGTCGTCCTCGTTCACGGCGGCGGCAAGCCCATCGACCGCGCGATGGCCGACGCCGGCCTCACCCCCAAGAAGGTCGCCGGCCGCCGCTACACCGACGAC
Organism: Gemmata sp.; assembly: GCF_051859125.1. Taxonomy (NCBI): domain Bacteria; kingdom Pseudomonadati; phylum Planctomycetota; class Planctomycetia; order Gemmatales; family Gemmataceae; genus Gemmata; species Gemmata sp. The sequence goes on along the minus strand of NZ_JBHYGG010000297.1, from coordinate 23,780 downwards.
GCCACACTTGAAATCGTCGTGCGGGTGCTGGGCGAACTCAACCGCGGGATCGCTTCCCGGCTCACCGCCCTGGGCGTGGGCGCCGTCGCACACACCGCCGCGGGTACGTTCCCGCTGGTCGGCGAGCGGTTGCTCCTGCCGGGGCTCGACCTCCAGCCCGTCGACCTCGGCCGCGTCGGGAGGGTCATCGAAGTTCGGCTCCCCGCTCCCCGCAAGGACGTGCCCGTCGTTCCGTCGCTCGCGCTCGGCACCGACGGCGGCTGGTTGAACGTGAACGCCGACACCGCGGCGTCCGCGGTCGCCGGGGCGCTGAAGGCCGATAAGGCGATCTTCCTCACCGACACGCCGGGCGTGCTCCGCGACCGTGCGAACCCCGCGTCGCTGATCCCGAAGCTCACCGAGGCGGAGTGCCGCGAACTGATCGCCTCGGGCGTCATCGACGGCGGCATGGTGCCCAAGGTCGAGGCGTGCTTCGAGGCGCTGGAGGCCGGCGCGAACTCCGCCCTCATCCTCGACGGCCGGGTGCCCTACTCTCTTCTCGACGTGTTCCTCCACGACACGTTCACGGGCACCGAAATCACGCGGTGACCCGTTCCGACCGGTCCTTCCAACGTCCACCTTCCCACTCCCGAACACCATGACCACCGACACCCTCAGTACCGACCAGGTCATTTCGCTCGCCAAGAAGCACCTGACGCAGAACTACACCCGGTACCCGGTGTGCCTGGTCCGGGGCGAGAACTCGTGGGTGTGGGACGCCGAGGGCAACCGCTACCTCGACTTCTTCCCCGGCTGGGGCTGCGGGCTGCTCGGCCACTGCCCGCCGCGGGTCGTGCAGGCGGTGCAGGAACAGGTCGCGAGCCTGATCCACGTCCCGAACACCTGGTACACCGAGGCCCAGGCGCTGCTCGGTCAGGCGCTCAGCGAGCGCTCCGACTTCGGCGGCGTGTGCTTCTTCTGCAACAGCGGCACCGAGGCGAACGAGGCCGCGATCAAGCTCGCCCGGCTCAACGGCAAGCCGAAGGGCCGGTACAAGATCGTGACCCTCACCGGGGGGTTCCACGGCCGCACGATGGGCGCGCTCACGGCCACGGCGCAACCGAAGTACCACGCGGGCGTCGAGCCGATGCTCCCGGGGTTCAACTACGCCCCGTTCGGCGACCTCGCGGCCATCGAGAAGGCGATCGACGGCGAGACGTGCGCCGTGATGCTGGAACCGATCCAGGGCGAGGGCGGGATCAACCTGCCCCCGCCCGGGTTCCTCGAAGGGCTCCGCGACCTGTGCGACCGCCAGGGGCTGCTGCTGATCCTCGACGAGGTGCAGACCGGCATGGGCCGCACCGGCAAGTGGTTCGCCCACCAGCACTGGGGCATCAAGCCGGACATCGTCACGCTCGCGAAGGCGCTCGCCGGCGGCGTGGCGATGGGCGGGCTGATCGCGAAGCCGGAGGTCGGCGACAAGCTCAAGCCGGGGACGCACGCCGCGACGTTCGGCGGCAACCCGATCGCCGCCCGCGCCGCCCTCGCGACCATCGAGACGATCGAGGCCGAGAACCTGCTCGAGCGCGCCACGCAGATCGGCGAGCGGTTCTTCGCGCGGTTCACCGCACTAAAGGAGAAGTGCCCGCTCGTCACCGACGTGCGGGCCAAGGGGGCGATGATCGGCGTCGAACTGTCCGTCGAGGGCGCGCCGGTCGTCGAGGCGTGCCTGAAGCGCGGCTTGCTCATCAACTGCACGCACCAGACCGTGCTGCGGCTCCTCCCGGCGCTCACGATCTCCGACGAGCAGATCGACGACGGCTGCGACATCCTGAGCGAGGCGCTGCTGGCCCTGAAGCCCTGATCGGGCCGAACGCGGAGTGCGGATCGCGGAGTTCGGAATGAAGACCGGACCCGCGGCCCGCGATTCCGCCCCTTGTGGGATTCCGCACTCCGCACTCCGCGTTCCGCACTCGACTATGAAACACTTCCTGAACGTCATCGACCTGACCAACGACGAGCTGAACGGGCTCCTGTCCGAGGCGGCCCGCCTGAAAGCGGCGCACGCCCGGCGGATCCCCGCGCACAGTCTGACGGGTCGGGTCGTCGCGCTGATCTTCGAGAAGCCGAGCCTGCGGACGCGGGTGAGCTTCGAGAGCGGCGTCGCCCAGCTCGGGGGCACGAGCCTGTACCTCCCGGGCAACGAGGTCGGCCTCGGGTGGCGCGAGACGCTCGCCGACTTCTCCCGCACGATCAGCCAGTACGTCGACATGCTCGTGCTCCGCGTGTACCGGCACGAGACGCTCGACGGCCTCGCGGCGCACTCGACGATCCCGATCATCAACGCGCTCTCGGACTGGTCGCACCCGTGCCAGGGGCTGGCCGACGTCCTCACGATCCGCGAACTCTTCGGCACGGAGGCCGGCCGCACTGTCGCGTTCGTCGGCGACGGCAACAACGTCGCCCGGTCGCTGGCGGTCGCGTGCGGGAAGCTCGGGATGCGGTTCGTGCTGGCGTGCCCGATCGGGTACGGGTTCGACGACAAGTTCCTCGCCCAGTACCGCGCCCGGGTCGGCGCGAACCTCCCCGTCGAGGTGAACGACCCGACCGCGGCCGTGGCCGAGGCCGATGTGATCTACACGGACGTGTGGACGAGCATGGGGCAGGAAGCCGAGCGCGAGGAGCGGTTGAAGCGCTTCGCGCCCTTCCAGGTGAACGCGGGCCTGCTGGCGAAGGCCCCGTCGCACTGCAAGGTGCTGCACTGCCTTCCGGCGCACCGTGGCGAGGAAGTCACCGACGATGTGATGGACGGCCCCGCGTGCGCCGCGTTCCAGCAGGCCGGCAACCGCCTCCACACCCAGAAGGCCGTCATGGAGTGGCTGCTGAAGTGAGCGGCCATCTGGTTCGAACCGCGTCGTGACCTTCGAGCGGGCCGCGGGGCGGTGACATGTGAACCAAGCCACGAACAGCTTCCGATCGCTCCTCACGACGCTTCCGGGAAGTGATGCGGGCGAGACGCAGCGCCGGGCGGCGCAACTCCTCCCCGAGCGGGTGAAGGCGAGTCCCTTCGACTTGTGGCCCACCGACGCGGTGCCCAACGGCACCGGAAATCGGCTCCTCGTCGGAGTCGCGGTGTGGTCGGTTTACGATCTGACGCTGCTCGACCTTCTCGAAGACGCGGCTCGACACGGGCACGGTGCGGGCACCCCCATTGGGGTGTTCAACATCGATCAACTTGAGTCCGCCGACCTCGATCGCCTCCTCCCGGGAATCGGGTTCGTCCACCACTCCCCGGTCGTCGGTCACTGGGTCGGCGGGAAGCTCGTTGAGAAGTCGTGCGGCTTCCACGCCCGCGAACTCGTCGCACGTTTGTTCGGGCTCGACTCCAAAGCCATGATCGAGCGTCCCGAGCCTGCGGGCGCGTAGTTCACACGAACAGGTGCCCCTCGTGGCGGTAGCGGGGGTGCGTCGCGATCGCGCGGTGGTCGGCGGCACGGACCGCCCGCAGCGCGCCGGCCGCGGCGATCACCGCGTCGATCGCGTCCCCGCCCGGGTTCCGCATCATCACCCGCCGGAACCGGTCGTCGAACCGGATCACCCCGCCGAGCCAGTCCAGGATCGCGTGCCGCGTGAGCCGGCGCTTTCGGGTCAGCGGCCCGCCCTTCGGCTGCTTGTAGTTCTGGTGCGGCACCCCTTCCCGCTTCAGCACCGACCCCGGGCAACACTCCACCAGCACCCGCTTCGCGGTGCGGAGCTTGCGGTATTGGAACGGCAGCACCGCCGTGCCCCGCGTCTGGCGGAGCGGGCCGATCACGTCGCGCATCCCATAGAAGGTCTGGTAGATCATGCGGTAGTGGAACGCATCGAACGGGGCCTTGGCCTCTCCGTCCGTGGCGCGGCGAATGTGCTTCCGCTGGAACCGCTCGACGGCCCGCCGCACGCACTCGAGCCCGCACGCGTACGCCTCCTCGCCCCACTCGCCGAGGAAGGTGAAGTGGTCGGGCCACGGGGTGCCGGTGGGGAACAGTTCGAGCGGCAGGCCGAACGGGAAGTCGCAGCCCCAGAGCGCGTGCTCCGAGGCGAGGACCATCGCGACGAGGTGCCGGAGGGCCGGCCCGCGGTCGGGCGTGCCGCAGAGTTGCGTAAGGGGTTGGAGCGCCACGAGTTTCAGGCCGCGGGTCGTGACCGCGGCCTCGGCGACCCAGATGGTGTCGCCCGCTCTCCTGGCCCCGCTGAAATCGACACCAAAGACGCGCGTAACACTCGGCAGTTCCATACTGCCATTGTCGGCGGCGAGCGGCCCGGGGCGATGTCAGAAGGCACGATCGCGGTCAGTACCAGTTGTACGGGACCGGCTCGTGCCGCGGTCGGTGGCTCACGAGCGCCTCGCGAACCAGCGCCAGAACGAGTAGGGCCATCAGCCCGGCAATGGACGTGAGTACGGGTTCAGCGATCCACAGGTCGCGGAGCAGGGACATGGGCGGATCCTCCGGGGCAACGGGTCCGTGGGCGGACCGATCGCGGGATTCAGGTGAAAGGACTCGTCACGGGCTGCCAAGCGGAACCGCAGGTCGGACAGCCCGCGAGGGTAATCGGCGTCGGTTCAACGGCCTACCACTGTGCGAAATCAAGCCGCGGTTACAGGCGTGAGACGTGTTCGGCCCGATACGCGGTAGTGCAACGGACGGGCCGATACTCGGGAGCGAAACCGGCACCGACACAATTCGAGCCTAGCACACGGTTGGAGCCGAGTTTGCAAAAACCACGCACCGCATTCACGTTTTCTTCATCGGCGTCTCGGGCAGTTCTCCAGGCCGATGAGGTCTCAATTACTCCAACCGGAGACGGGGGAAAAGTCGAACCGGCGGCCCTCTCGGGCGAGAACGCATCGAACTGTCGGGTTTCTCGGGCTGGGTCCGAGCGCCCCGGTACAATCTCCGGGTCGCGCGACCAACCACGACCCCGAAGGTGGCCCCGATGCCCCGCCCCGACGACCGCAAGCCCGGCCAGCTCCGCCCGCTCTCGTTCAAGCGCAAGTACACCGGCAGTGCCCCGGGCTCGGTGCTGGTGAAGGCGGGCCGCACCACGGTCCTCTGCACCTGCACCGTGGACCCGAAGGTGCCCGAGTGGATGGCGGGCCGCGGCAAGGGGTGGATGACCGCCGAGTACGGGATGCTCCCGGGCTCCACCGGCACCCGCAAGCCCCGCGACAAGGCCGGCAAGATCGACGGCCGCACGGTCGAGATCCAGCGGCTCATCGGCCGTAGCCTGCGGGCGGTCGTGGACCTCGCCAAGCTCGGCGAGCGCACGCTCTGGATCGACTGCGACGTGCTCGAAGCCGACGGCGGCACCCGCACCGCGAGCATTTCCGGCGCGTTCGTGGCCGTGGTCGATGCGCTCACGTCGGTCAAGAAGACCCTCCCCGCTGGGATCGACGAGATCCTGACGGACAGCGTCGCGGCGATCAGCGTCGGGGTCGTGGACGGCGAGGAGCGGCTCGACCTGGAGTACGTCGAGGACCGCGACGCGGAGGTGGACGCGAACCTCGTGATGACCGGCACGGGCACGTTCATCGAGGTCCAGGCGAGCGGCGAGGAGGCGACGTTCACCCGCGCGCAACTCGACGCCCTCCTGGGGCTGGGCGAGGCCGGCATCCGGGCCGTCACCGCCGCACAGAAGTCCGCGCTCGGGAAGGCGTGGCCGTTCTGACGACGCGGTGCGAGTCGCCCGGTGCGGGCGGCTCGCACCGCGGCCTTACTTCTTGAGGAACTCGATCAGGAACGCGGTCGCGTTGGGGAGCTTCGCGTTCGGCTCGGTGTTCGAGTGGAACTCGACGGGCACGCCGGTCTCTTTGAGCTTCTCTGCGAGCTTAACCCCGAGAATCGGGGAGTGCGTCGGGTCCGGGCGGGACTCTCCGACCTTCGCCCCCTTCTCCCCGCCGTAGTACAGGCCGATGGGCGGGTCGTCTTTCGAGACGTGGGTGATCGGTGAGTACTCCTTGATCCACTCGGCGATCTTCTCGCGCTGGGTCTCGACCTCATCGAGGCTTTTCAGACCGAAGGCGTGCGCGCCGTAGGTATAGTTCGGGAGCCACTCGCGGGTGACCCTGGGGTCGAGCGAGACCTGCGCGCCGTCCACGGCGGCGCAGTAGAGGCGGGTCGACTCGCGGCGGACCGGGTCGTCGCTCTTGGGGTCGGCCATGTCCTCGTGGAACGCGAGCCACAGCGACGAGCACCCGCCGGCCGAGCCGCCGGTCGCGCCGATCCGCTTCTTGTCGATGTTCCAGTCGGCGGCCTTGGACCGGACGAACTGGAGTGCGCGAGCGGCGTCCTCGAGGGGGGCCTTCACGGGGGGCGTCACTTTCTGGGCGTTGGCCTGTGCCATGAGCCGGTAGTTGATCGTCGCGACCGAGATGCCGCTGTCGAGGAATGTCTTCACGCGGCCGTAGTAACCGCTCTTGTCGCCGGCGTTCCACCCGCCGCCGTGGATGCACAGGACGAGTGGGGTCGGCTTGTCCGACTTGGCCTGCCAGAAGTCCATCACGTTCCGCGGATCCGGCCCGTAGGAGACGTTCGCGGCGGTCGGCGCGATCGCCGGAACCGGGAGCTTCTTCTCCTCCTTTTTTTCAACCTTCTTCTCGTCCTTCTTGTCCTGCGCGAGTCCCCCGCCAAGGGCGGTCAGGGTGAACGCGAGGGTCAGCAGCGCGAGCCAACGGGGCAGCATGTGTTCTCCATCAGCGGTGTGAGTGGGAGCAGGCAGCGAACTCACTGCCGCCCCGACGGTATCACGACGGACGCCCGCCCGCAACTCACTGCCCCGCGGCCCGCGGCGGGGTTCCGCGCCCCGACCGCGTGCCAAGCGGGGCATGGCGGAGAGGCTGACCCGCAAGGGGGTGCTCCGGGCACTCGAGGTCCCTGGGAAGAGTTGGACCGGGGACCGCGGCCAAGGCGCGAGCCGACCTGAGGGCCGGGGGCGAGTTTGTGAACCCGAAGGACAAGCAGGGGTGCCGCCTCCTGGTGTGGCGGACGGACCCCGAGCCTATTCGACTGATTCGCCCTCACAGCGGACCTCTCCGCCGCCCATCCCGTGCGGTACGCTCCACCGCTACAGCCGGAGAATGCACCAATGGGCGACACATCCGAGAGCATACTCGCCTTCATCCGCTGGACCCGCACCCACGTGGGACGACGAGGCCTCTCGCGGTCACTTGCCCTTGACCCTCACGAACGTGTCCTCCTTCCCCGTGTCGTCGGTCCCCGACATCGCGGTGTCGGTCAACTCGCTCACGGTGATCGTCTTTTTCACTTCCTGTTTGGCGGCCCTGATGACGGTCACCAACTTGTTGCCCTCGACCGTGTACGTGCCGTCCAGTTTGACGTCCCCGTTCGCGCCGGGGATCGTCACGGTGAGTTTGCCGTCCTTCAAGAACTCGACCGCCCGGCCCTTCCGGTCCTGCGGTTCCCACTTCCCGATCAGCTTGGCCTCGTCGATCTTCTCCACCTTCTTGTCGTCCGCGCCGGCCGGGTGGAACGCCACGACCGCCAGCACGCAACTCAGTACCATCCGCATGGTGTTGTTCCTCAGGTTGAAACTCGCCGCGGGCGGCCGTCAGCCGGCCCGCTCGTACGAACGCTCTGTGCGGCACCCACGGCGGGCGACTTACTTGTTGCACACGCGGTGCCGGTTCCGGCCATGACCGCCGCCGGAACGCACACGGCCCGGTCCAGATGGACCGGGCCGCAGCGAACGGGACACGTGAGAACCCGAGCCGACCGTACGCCGCCGGGGCCGCCGGTGGGAGCGGCCGCCCCGCCGGCTTACTCATCCCGGTGCCGCACTCGTGCGAATCGACCTTGGACGAGTCACCGCCGGCCCCATGCCTTTGCCGTGAGAAAAATCGGGCGGGTACGGGCAGAGCAGTTCGATTCGTGAAGCCGGCCCTCGTCGGCGTCGGGGTCGAGCCACGCGGCGGCGATCTCCCCCGGCCCCTCGCCCCGCGCGTCCCACAAGCCGACGAACGCGACGGGCGTGCCCTCGGTCCCGTCGACCGCAGCGATCGAACCGGGGGGTGAGGAACGTGACCGGCACTTCCGGCACCGCGTCGGGCACACTCGGCGGGCCCGCGGCAGGGCCACCGGTTGGGGCGCACCTGCGCCGGCGTTGAAAGCGACCTGCACGCCCGGTGCGGCGCGGCGGAACCCTTCCACGCCGGCGGCCGTCACCCGGGTGTTCCGCACGTCGACGTGCAGGTTGCACAGCCCGGTGTGGCCCCGCAGGTGCGCCAGTTCCGCGTCCCCAACGGGGGGTGCTGTTCAGCGACAGGTTCGCCAACTCCTTCAGGTCCCTGAGCACCGCCAGGTATGCCGTGGCGGGCGACCTCCCGCGGGCTCGCGTTGGAGCTGGGACCAACAACGTCGGCCCGATCGCCTGCGCGACCGCCGCCCGGCCCGCCGCCCTGGCGATCCGCACGAGCCGTACCTGCAGATGCCGGCCCGCGCGGTCGGAAGTGACTCGCTGCCGCCCGCCTCGTCATGGTCCATGAAGGAGGCCGAGTACCGGCCGCTGATGCAGGGGCGGCACCCGGAGTCGGCCGGGCGGGTGGAAGCCAGGGCGGTCCACGACGTCGACTTCGCCCCACCGGACCACGCCATTCCGGTGATTAAAGAGCGGGTGCGGGAGTTGATTCCGCCTCGCGGGCGGGACAGAGCGGCATTGACCGAATCGCGGACCCGCGAGCTTTCTCCTCGTCCAGCAACCGCCTACCCTGACGGGATGCGTTTCCTCCTCACCAACGACGACGGGATCGACGCGAACGGGCTCCACGCCCTCGTGGCCGCCGTGCGCGGGTTGGGCGAGCCGGTGGTGGTCGCCCCGGTGGGCCCGCAGTCGGGCGTCAGCCACGCGGTCACCACCCACGCCGCCGTCCGCGTCGAGCCACGCGGCGCGGGCCGGTTCGCGGTCCACGGCACCCCCGCCGACTGCGTCCGGGTCGGGCTACACCGGGTGTGCCCGGACGCCGGTCTGGTGCTGTCGGGGATCAACCACGGCGGCAACCTGGGGGCCGACGTGTACTACTCCGGCACCGTTGCCGCGGCCCGCGAGGCCGTCCTGCACGGGTGGGCCGGCGTCGCCCTGTCACACTACCGGAAGCGGGGTATGGAGTTCGACTGGCCGCGGGCTGCAACCTGGGCGGCACGGGTACTGGCCGACCTGCTCGCCCGGCCGCCGGTGCCGGGGGCGTTCTACAACGTCGGCCTGCCGCACCTGCGCCCGGACGAGCCCGACCCGGAGGTCGTGTTCTGCCCACTCGACCCGCACCCGCTGCCGCTGAGCTACCGGCACGAGGACGACGGCGGGATGCACTACGACGGCGACTACCACGCCCGCGAGCGGACCGCCGGGGCCGACGTCGACGTGTGCTTCGGCGGGCGGATCGCGATCACCCTGATCAAGCTGCTGTGACCCGTGACCGGGCCGCCGATACGGCGGCGTTCGTCGGCCGAGTTGTTCAACATCGCTTGCGGCGGAAGCAGTAGGTTGCGCGATGTGGGACGAGCGATACGCACAGCCCGGCTTCGCCTACGGCACCGAGCCGAACGAGTTCCTGGCCGCAGCAGCCGGTCGCATTCCGGTCGGCCCGGTGCTGTCACTCGGTGAGGGCGAGGGCCGCAACGCGGCGTTCCTTGCCGGCCTCGGCCACCGGGTCGTTGCGGTCGACCAGTCGGAGGTCGGCCTTGATAAAGCGAAGCGGCTGGCCGCCGGCCGCGGCCTGACGATCGAAACCGCGTGCGCGGACCTCGCGGCGTTCACAATCGAGCCCGGGGCGTGGGTCGGCATCGTTTCGGTCTTTTGTCACCTCCCCCGACGGCTCCGAGTACCGCTCCACGCGGCGGTCGTTCGGGGCCTGCGGCCGGGCGGCGTCTTCGTCCTGGAAGCGTACACGCCGAATCAGATCGGCCGGGGCACCGGCGGCCCCAAAGACCCGGGGATGCTGCCGACGCTGGCCGGGTTATTGACCGAGGAACTGGCCGGCCTGGAGTTCGTCCACGCCCGCGAGTTGGACCGGGAAGTCCACGAGGGGGCGTACCACACGGGCGTCGCTTCTGTGGTGCAGGTCATCGGGGTGCGGTCGCCCGAGACTTCAGCACGGTCGTAGGTGCGGAGGAGGTGTCTTCGACGCGACTCGAACCCGGCATCGACCCGGTGAACCAGGCGAGCCGTCGCGGGACGATCCTCGCGACAGTTCGCATGAACTCCGTGGCTCGATGACGGGCGGTGTGCACTCCGAAGTCTCACACGGCCCGGCCTGCCCATGCGACATCAGCCAAGCGGCGGCTTGTTGCCAGTCTCACTCGCCCCCGGCGACCCGTTCCGCAGCCATCATCAGTGACCCCGGCCACTGCCGGAGTGCCCCTCGACCTGTTCTTTGCGGGTCTGCGGCCGGGTGCGGGTGTAGTTCTCGGTGATCACAAGGTCGGTGTCGGCAACGAATCTTGATTTGGGGCGATGAGGGGGGCACCGTCACTCGCGGCGAGAAAAAAGGGTGGGGTCGTTCTGGTATCGGGCAGATTCAAAGGCGATTTCCTAGCACCTATCTGGCACCTATAACCCCGGAATGGGCGGAAATGACGGAACTAGCGGAAGAGTACCAATGAAAAAACCCCTGGTTTCCCAGGGGTTTTAAGTTGCGGCGGTAGGATTTGAACCTACGACCTCCAGGTTATGAGCCTGGCGAGCTAACCGGACTGCTCCACGCCGCGTCGTGTGAGGGTACTATAGCACCCCGTCCAGCGCTCGGGAAGGGGCCGTTCGCCGGTTCCTCCGGATTGCCGGTCGAATTGACCCGGCATCGGGTCGCACCTATCATGAGCGAAGTTGTTCGGCCAACGATTGTCTGCGACGGGATGCACCGTGGGCACACCGTTCATCCTCGTCGTCTGCCTCGCCAACTTGTTCTGCCTCGCGCCGCTCTCGGTCTACCTCCTCTACCTCGCCGTTCTCGCGCGGCGCCCGCGGCCCACGCTCGTCTCCGGACCCTGGGACTTCGCGGCCCTCGCGGCCGGCCTGTCCGGGTTCGTCCTGTTCGGGGGCGGGCTGTTCCTGCACCTGGCCCAGTCCAACTTCCGGTACTGGGTGCGGGGGAACCTCGAAGCGTTCCGGGGCGCGTGGGCTTCGGAAAAGACGACGTGGCTGCTCCTCTCCCTCGCGTATGGGCTCGGCGTCGCACTCGCACTCGCGCTGACGCTCGCGGCGCGGCGGGTGTCGTTCAGCGTGTACAACGTCTCCGCCCCCGAGTTCGAAGCCGCGATCGGTGACGTGCTGGAGCAACTCAACCGCCCGGTCGAGCGGCGGGGTAACGTCTGGTCGGCCGCGGCGGGGCCGCTGTTTCAGGTCGACCACTTCGACGGCGGCCGGGCGGTGACGCTCCGGTGGCTGTCCGACGACCGGCCGCTGTTCCTCGACGTGGAGCGACTCACCCGCGAGGCGGTGCGGACCGCGGCCGCAGAGGAGAACCCCGCCGGCCCGTGGCTCATGGCGTTCGCGGGCGGGGCCGCGAGTTGGGCCGCCGGCAGCCTGGGGCTCCTGGTCGTCTACTTCTTTTCCCTGAGGTGACCCCCCTCAGGTCCCCACCGCCGCAACTCTTCCTCCAGATTGCCCACCCGACCGACCGATACATTCGACACACAACGGCGCGGCGGCCACCGCCGGCCCGTTGCGTGAGTACCGACCGATACCCACCCTCCTCACGCAAGGAACCGGACATGAGGAAGACCTTGATCGCCCTCGCCGCCGCGGCCGGGCTTGGTGTTTTCGCGGGCGCCGCCTCCGCCGATCCGGGCGGGTACGTCCCCCCGCAGCCGGGTGCCGGGGGCGGCGGCGGCGGGTTCACCCAGATGGGCGGCCCCGGCACGCTGCTCGGGGCGGGCGACGCGGCCGGCCGCGCCCCGGACCGGTACGGCTGGAACCCGGCGTTCAAGCGGTTCTTCCGCCTGGGCAACGGCGGGTGCAACGGGTGCGGGAGCGCGGGCGCGGGCTACGGCCAGGGCGGCCCGGCGTACAACCCGAACGCGGCTGCCCCGATGCAAGGGACGCTCGTGTTCCCGAACCACACGTTCGTCCGCAGCCCGCGCGACTACTTCATGATGGACCTGAACAAGTAATCACGCGACCGCGCCCACCCGTCGCGACGGGTGGGCGCTCACTTCTGCCCTTCCAACTCGCTGATCGCCCGCCGGATCGGCTCCGGGATCGGTGCCTTCGCCCCCGCGGTGTAGTCGTAGCTCACCACCAGCGCCTGCCCCTCCGCGGCGACGGCGTTGCACGTCGCGCTCACCAGTCGGTACTCGAACGTTAGGCGATCGGTCTGCACGTCGGTCGCTCGCACCCCCACGAACAGGTGGTCCGGGTAGCGCACGGGCTTGCGGTAGCGGGCCGACGTGCTGGCGATGATCGGCCCGAGGCCGGTCGCGACCTTCAACGCCATCCACCCGACGCGGTCGAGGTAGACGATCCGCGCGTTCTCGAAGTACCGGAAGTAGACGACGTTGTTGACGTGGTCGTAGGCGTCCATCTCGCCCCACGCCACGTCTTGCTCGACGACCACCGGGAACCGTGCCAGGTCGGGATGAGGCATGGGGAGTTTCGAGTTCAAGGTTCAAAGTTCAAAGTCTCAATTGTGCCGACCGGACGCCCGTGCCCCAACTCGAAACTTTGAACTCGAAACTCGAAACTTTCAACTCGCGCTACTTCCCCTTGTTGTCGCGCTCCAACTGCTTGAGGAACGCGAGCGCCTCGTCCACGGTCGGGACGGTCGCGCCGGGCACGCGGCCGGCGACGTCGAGGTCGCGGAGCAGCATCAGGTCGTCGAAGTCCGGGTGCTCCTCCAGGCGCTTGCGGGCGCGGGCCCCGAGCGTGCCGTTCTTGTACGCCTGCGCCTCCATGTGGTGCGCGATCAGCCACCCGGTCCGCTCGGTGACGAGCCCGTCGAGCGCCTGCACCGCCGCGGCGACGTGGTCGTACGGGTCGATCCCCTTCCCCACGTCGTGCAGCAGCGCCGCCAGGATGAACTCCTCGTCCCACGGTTGCGCGTCGCGGGCCAACTCGAACACCTGGAGCAGGTGGTACAGGACGTCCCCCTCGGGGTGCCACTTCGGGCTCTGCTTCACGTTCTCCAGCGGCAGGAGCAGCATGCGGTAGAGCTGGTACGGGTCGACGGCCTCCTCGCGCTCGGTCATCGCGTCGTCGAGGTTCACCTCGGGGTGCTCGCGGGCGATGAGTTCCTCCAGCTCGCGCGTGCTGGCCCGCTCGATCGCCTTGCCGGTGATCGAACTCTTGAACACGTAGTGGGCCAGGTCCTCGGCGTAGACCGTGAGCTCGAACTGGAACTCGGCGTGGACGTGGACGTGCGTGAAGACGCGGGCCTCGCCGTTCTTCTCGATGTGCTTCCGCTCCACGTCGTACTGCAGCCCCTCCTCGTCGAGCGCGCTCGTGACCGGGTCGAGGTGGTCGCTGAAGACGTGCAGGTCGACGTCGGAGCCCTTGCGGACGTGCCCGGTCATGACGCTGCCGATGAGCCGCGGGCGGAACCGGCACAGCACCCGCATGAGCCACAGGGCCGCGAGCCGCATGTCGCGGAGGTTGGTCGTGCGCCGCTCGCCCTCGTGGACGCGGGCGAACGCCTGCACCTGGTCGCGGATCTCGGCGTTGCTGGGGAGGTCGGTCGGCTTCACGAACCCGCGGCACAGGCGCGCGGCGGCCTTCCGCTTGGCGGTGAAGTACTCCGACTCGGTCCGCTCGTACATCAGTCGGGCGGCTTCGAACGCAATCGCGTGACGCAGCTTGGCGTCGGACATGTCAACGTGCGCCGGTGATTTTTACGAGCCTATCCGGTGCCGGCGCGAGGCTCAGTCACATAGTACCCCAGCGGGGGGAATCCGGAACCCAAAATCCGAACGAAACGCGGCCCACCGGGCGGCGAGGCTCGTCCTTGTGACCCACGTCACAAGCCGTTTCTCATTGTTTCGGCGCGGGTGCGCCACCCGTCCCCGATGAACATCAATTTCGCCAAATCAACCTAATTCTTGCGGACAAAATTCAATTAGATCAAACCGTGTCGTCCGAAATCGCGACACCGTAAGTTGTTGCGTCGGTGGATTCGTGAGATTCTTGTTCGGCCGCTCGGCTCGAAACTCCGGACCAACTCTGGCCCGCTCCGCTCTGGAGGGGGCGACGGCGATGCCGTGCGGTGCCGCACCGGTCGCGAAGGTCGAGCGCCGTCACTTCGGACTTCGTGCGCCGGATGTCGAACTTTCCCGTTGTGGCGGCACGAACGCCACGCCGGTGCGGGCGGGTGGGACGTTCGCCCGTGTGTGGTACGGCAGAACGATTACCGGTTGGCCGATGGCTCGCGGAAGGCGGAGGCGGAGTTCGGGCGGAACGGTGTCGCCGAGAAGCGCCGCGTCCCACAGCACCACGCCGCCGCGGGCGTTCAGGTCGGCGTCGTTGGTCCACGGCGTCGCCTTCGACTCGAACACGAGGTAGCCCATCGCGCCGCTGCTGTAGAGCACCGGGCGGTGCGGGGAGAAGCAGCACACGTTTCCGGCGGCCCACGCCTCGCCCGCGGCGATCGGGAACGGTTCCGGGTACTGCGCGTTCCACCGCTGGTTCACCTCGGCGGCGAGTTGCTTCCCGGGGTACTGCGGCCGGCTCGGGAGCTTGTCGACGTAGGGCCGCGACTCGACCTTGACCACCGCGACCGCCAGCATCGCGACCGCGACGAGGGCCGCTCGGCTCAGTGCCCGGGACAGGTTCAACTCCCGCGCCCCGCCGCCGACGTTCACCAGCACCCACACCCCCAGGAACGTCCACAGCGGCGAGCCCCAGATCTCGCGGATCTGGCACCCGGTGACGACCGACAGCGCGAGCAGGATCGCGATCGGCCCGAGTACCGCGGCGTGCAGGTAGCGGACCCGCGAGCGGTCTTCGGGGGTGACCGCGGCGAGCCGCTTCCCGACGGCCGGCCACAGGACCAGGAGCATCGGCAGCACGTGGTACGACTGACCCAGGACGAACGCGGTCGGGTTCCACACGCGGCTGTACCACCGCGGGTCGGCCGATCGCTCGGAGGCGTAGGTCAGCGTGATGAACTCGTTTTGCACGAGCCAGACGAGGTGCGGGGCGACCACCGCCGCGGCGACGGCCACAGCAACGTACGGCCCGGGGCGGCGCAAGTTGCGGCGGGCGTGCGGGTCGAACACGAGGTACGCGCCGAGCGGCGGCAGCAGCACGCCGAGCGTGTACTTGCAGAGGAGCGTGAGCCCGATGGCGAGGCCGGCGGCGGCCCACCACCGCGTCGAGGTCGTGCGGACCGCGTGGTAGCCGAACAGGATCACCGCCGCCCAGCCGAGGTCGAGCGCGACGTTGTTGCTCCACTCGGCCGGGTCGGCCGTGAAGTAGAGCGACCCTTCGAGGCACAGTGCCGCCAGCAGCGCCCGCGGCGGCGACACGAACTCCCGGGCGAGCTTCCACGCGGCCCAGAAGCACCCGCTCGCCGTGAGGTACGCGAGGAGGTACACGCCGACCACGTCGCCCGGCGAGAGCCGCGCGAACCCGGCCGCGAGCCACGCCGGCAGCGGCGGGTGCTTCGGGTAGCCCCACTGGAGCGAGTGCCCCCACGACAGCCACTCGACCAGGTCGAGCGGCGGGTTCGCCAGCGCGACCGCCGAGAGGCCCACCCACGCGACCGTTCGCACCGCGACCCACGCCCAGAAGACACGCGCGCACCAGCGGGCGTCGCCGACCGTGGGGCCGGGGGCCGCGGTGCCTGGCGCGCGAGCGATCGCAGGGCGGACGGACGAAAGCATGGCCGGTCCCGGGAGCGGTGACGGTCCGTGTCACCTCCGGTATCGACCTGACCTGGTAAAGAACTCGACGTGACCCCGTTGTCGCCCGCTGGAGACACGGCGTACGGGCCGGATAATCGGAAGGGTCGCCGGCCACCAACGAGCCAACGTGTCCACACGCTGGAGAGCCGAGCCGTTCGTCCGGCAGCAGTGCGACCACGACTTCGTGTCCGACACGCCAATCACGATCCGCCGGTTCCTCGACCCTCACGGCTTCCAGCGTGCGGCGGGATCGACCTCGGGTACTGGGCCGTCCCCGAGCCAGTAGGCCCGCCCACTGTGGAACAGGAGGCACTTTCCGTCCGGGCTCGGGTACACCACGTCCCCGATGACGACCCGTTCGGCTGTGGACGACCGCAGGTGCCCAAGTTCTCGGACGCGGCCGTTGGCCGCCTCTACCGCGTCCCAGACGAGGGCCCGGGGGTCCTTCCCCAACCCCGGGCCGGCAAACCCCCACTGATTCGGCCACACAGAACCGGACAGGTACAGCCGCCTGCCGTCGGGCGACAGCGTCAGCCCCGCCTGCGCCGGCGGGCGGTCCAGGTACCGCTCGGCCGGCTCCGGGTCGTTTAGGTTCAGGACCGCCACCCGGCCGGTGTCGTGGTGCGTGCTGGACCAAGTCACGTAGATGACCCGGGAGTCGTCGGTCACGACCATGCTGTGCGGGGACTTCGCGAGTTTGAACACCCGCCGCACCTGCCACGTCTCGGGGTCGAGTTCCGCCCCGACTAGCCCCTTGTTCCACGCTCCTACTTCGAAGTATGGGGCGACGACCAGCGACCGGCCGCCGGGTGAGAGGCACAGCTTCCGGTAATGGTTGTTGAGCGGCAGTTCCTTCACTTCGAGGGTCTTTGCGTCGAGCCGCACGGCGATCGCCCGGCCGCTCTCGCGACCCCATGCGAGCCAGTACGCGTGTCGCCCGTCCGGCGAGACGAGCGGCGGGGTGCAAAAGCGCGGTGCCGGCACCTCCTTGACCAAGACCGGGTCGGGATGGGGTGCGTGCGGCGGGCCAAGGTCGTAAACGAGCAGGAAGTGCGGGTTGGGTTCGTACCGCCCGAAGCCGGCGTACCTCAGGACGTAGAGCTGGTTGGCGGCGTCGTTGACCACGCACCCGTGAGATCTCTCAACTTTCACCTGGGCCTCGCGGCGGAACGACGGGTAGTGGTAGCGGAAGATGGGTCCGTCGTCGTACTTCGCAAAATTCGCGAGCCCATGCAGGTGAGCCACCGCGTGGTTCGGGTCGGCTTTCCAGCCCGGGTTCCAGTCGCCGCCTGGCGTCACCTCACGAAGGTAGACGGCACTTCGAGAGGGGGCGAACCCGGCTCCGAAGACAGGGAGGATCCAGGCGTGCGGTCGGAAATCTCCACCGCTCGGCGGGGTGACCGGCTTCCACCCGGGGGTCCGCGCTTCCGGCCCGCTGATCGAGTCGAAGAACCGCACAACCCGCCCATCGGCCGGGTCCAGGCCCGGCCCCGACACTGCGGCGACGACCACCGACGGGCCGCAGGCCACGCCGCGGATCACGTAGACCCTGCCCGTGTCCGTCGGCACAACGACCTGGACCGATCGGTAGCCGTTCGACACCGCGGGCGTCGCCGGTCCTGGCCGGCCGGCCGCGACGCGCTTGACCGCGGGTTCGACCGCACCCGCGGCGAGCTCGGCGTCGGAGTGGAAGTGGAACGACGACTCGTCAACGGTCGCGGCGCGGGCCGCGTAGGACAGCCCCGTGCCGGGGTCGTCGTAGCGGAGGACCGGGGGCGGGGCCGGACCCCAGCCCTCCTGCGCAAGAATGTCCAGACCGTCGTCCACTAACGGCTCGCCGGGGAACGTGATTGCCACGTCGGTGCCCGAGAAGAGGCACGGCTTCTCCTGCGGGCCGCCAGTTATGACGCGTGCGGCCCGCTGACAGCCGCCGGGCGCGGCTACTCCCAGCACGGTGAGAAGAACGAGCGCGGACCTGGCTCGGCGCGGGGCAAACATGGGAACTCCACTCACTGTGACGAGTCGCTGATTCTAACCACCGGGCGATTGCACGCCAAGCGCCATCCCTCCCTGTTGCACCCGACCCCACTACAATTCCTGCTGATCCATTCGTGCGCAGGGAGCGGGGAGTCGCGATGGCCGAGCCGTACAAGATCGTCGTCGGGCTGGAAGTTCACGTCCAGTTGCTCACCAAGACGAAGCTGTTCTGCGGGTGCCTGAACAAGTTCGGGCTCCCGCCGAACTCCGCGACGTGCCCCGTGTGCCTCGGGCTCCCCGGCGCGCTCCCGGTCATGAACGAGCACGCCTTCCGGCTCGCGCTGCGGGCGGCGCTCGCGCTCAACTGCCAGATCGCGTCGCACCCCGGCCAGACGCCCGGGTTCACGAAGTGGGACCGCAAGAACTACTACTACCCCGACCTGCCGAAGAACTTCCAGGTCTCGCAGTACGACCTCCCGTTCAGCCACGACGGGTGGCTCGAAATCAACGTCGCGAAGGACGCGAAGAAGGACTACACCGCCAAGCGCATCGGCATCATCCGTTCGCACCTCGAAGAGGACGCCGGCAAGAACCTGCACGACGAGTCCGGCAAGGGCCGCGACACGCTCGTCGACCTGAACCGCACCGGCACCCCGCTCCTCGAAATCGTGTCGCAGCCGGACATGAACACGCCCGAGGAGGCGATCGCGTACCTCGAAGAGATCCGCCTGCTGCTCCGCGAGATCGGCGTCTCCGACTGCGAGATGCAGGAGGGCTCGCTGCGGTGCGACGCGAACGTCAACATCCACGTCCCGAAGGCCGACGAGCCGAAGGGGTACGTCGCCACGCCGCTCGTCGAGGTCAAGAACCTCAACAGCTTCCGCGGCGTGGGCCGGGCGATCGCCTACGAGGCCGCCCGGCACTACGAGGAGTACCAGAGGGACACCGCCGGCACCTTCCGCTTCGGGAAGATGCTGAAGACGACCGCCGGGTGGGACGACGCGAGAGGCCGCACGCAGGTGCAGCGCCACAAGGAAGAGGCCGCCGACTACCGGTACTTCCCCGAGCCGGACCTCGTGCCGGTCGTCGTCACCGCCGAGCTCATCGAACTGGTGAAGGCCGAGACGGGCGAGTTGCCGTCGGCGCAGCGGACGCGGCTCCAGACGCAGTACGGGCTGAGCCCTTACGACGCGCAGGTGCTCACCGCGAAGGGCCGGCCGACGGTCGCGTACTTCGAGGCGGTCGCGAAGGCTGTCGGCGACGGCAAGGCGGCGGCGAACCGCATGAGCGACCTCGTGTACCCGCTGCTCACCACCCGCAAGGAAGAGATCGAGGCGTTCCCGGTCAGCGCCGCCGCATTCACCGACTTCCTGAAGAAGACCGAGAAGGTGCCCCAGGACCCGAAGCGCAAGGCGTTCGCGCACATGCTGGAGAAGGGCGTCGACGTCGAGACGGCCCTGGTGGACCTCGGCATCAAGACGGACTTCGACGAGGCCACGCTGCGGGCTTCGGCGGCGGCGGCGGTCGCCGCGAACCCGAAGGCCGTGGCCGACTTCAAGAAGGGCAAGGACGCGGCGAAGATGTCGATCGTCGGCGCGGTCATGAAGGCCAACAAGGGCGCGCCGAACGACGTCGTCCGGCGCCTGGTGGAAGAGGAACTGGCGAAGGTGTGAGAGCTGTCGTCTCTGGTGTCGCACCACGGCGGCGCTACGGTCGGCCGGGAATGGAAGACGCGGGCGGCGACCCCGTGGCCGCCACCCGCTCCGTTGTTCCGCCCCATCGTTGAGAGCCACCGGACCGAACCCCGGCGTCCGCTCGTCGTTAACGTGCCCCGACGGCGGTGACCACGCCGGGCCGCGGGTCCAGCGTCACGGTCGCCTTCTCCCCGGCGCGGACCACGACCCGCTCGGTGACGCGCTCGGTCTTCCCGTCGCGGACCACCTCGGCCGTCAGTTCGTAGGCGTAGTCGGTGCCGCGCTCCAGCGCCGGCGTGCTGAACGTCCGCACCGCACCGGTGCCGGTCGCGGGGGTGCCGTTGAAGCTCAGTTTCGCGTCCGCGGGGAGGTTCACCGTGACCGTGCCCTGGGCGCAGGTGCCGCTACCGCTGCCGCCGGTGCCGCCACTCCCCCCGGCGCCCGCGGTGCCCCCGCACGGGGTGCCGCGGTCGACCGGGGGCGGCGTCCACACGCCGTGGGTCATCGGGTACGGCCCGAGGTTGGCGTAGCTCGCGAACCCGCCGCCGGCCATCCAGTTCGCGTACGGCCCGTGGCTGTAGTTGTAGTTGGCGAACCACGGGTACTGCCACGCGTAGTAGTACGTGTTCGTGTACCACCCCGGCGGGCACATCGCGGGGAACGCCGCGGTCTGCGGCGTCGGCCCCTTGGGGATGTAGTCCCAGGCCAGCCCGCGCTGGCCGGCCCCGACCAGCCCGACGAACACCATGAGCACCAGGAGAAACTTTCGCACAGTATTCCCTCCCGCACCGTGATCGAACCCCTACTCCCGACTTTACCTTCGCACTCTTCCGGAGTAACCCGAATTGACCAAATCGCCCCGATTCGCACGCCCCGGGGGCGCGGTTGTTCGGGATGGGCCGAGGGCACCGCGGGGGTAGACCGGAGCGCCCAACGGACCGGCGGTCACTTTTCTTTTTCCGCCCGGGGCCGGGCGGGCATTACTCGGTGAACGAACCCCCGGAGGACCGCATGGCGCGTGGACCGCTCGGCAGCGTCGCCCGGTTGATCCGGCGGGGGGACGACTCCGCCGCGACCGACCGGCAGCTCCTGGAGGCGTTCGCCGCCGGGGACCGCGCGGCCGCGTTCGGCCGACTCGTGGACCGGCACGGGCCGATGGTCCGCGGCGTGTGCCGGCGGGTACTGGGCAACGCGACCGACGCCGACGACGCGTTCCAGGCGACGTTCCTCGTCCTCGCGCGGCAGGCGGCGGCCCGCGGGTGGCGCGAGTCGGTCGCGAACTACCTGTACGGGGTCGCGTACCGGACCGCGCTGCGGGCGAGGGTGCGGGCCGCGCGCCGCCGGCGCCACGAGGCCCGCACCCCGCCCCGGCCCGACACGCCGCCGGACGACCGCGTCAGCGTCGCGGAACTCCGGGGCGCGGTGGACGAGGAGTTGAACCGGCTGCCCGAAAAGCTGCGGCTGCCGGTCGTCCTGTGCTGCCTGCACGACCGCACGGTCGAGGAGGCGGCCGCGGCGCTCGGGCTCCCCGCAACGACCGTGAAGGGCCGACTCCAGCAGGGCCGCGACGCGCTCCGCGACCGCCTGGCGCGCCGCGGGTTCACGCTCGGGGTCGGCGTGGTCGCCGCGCTCGTCCCGGGGGCGGCCGCCGCGGTCCCGCTCGACCTCGCGACCGCCACCGTTCACCTGGCGACGGCCGGCACCCCGCCGGCGTCGGTCGCCGCTCTCACCGATCAGGAGTGCGCCATGCTGTTTTGGAAGAAGCTGAAACTCGCCGGGGTCGCGCTCGGCCTGCTCGCCGCGGCGGGGGGCGGGGTCGCCGCGGTCCTGGTGCCGCCGGCGGCCCCGGCGGTCCCGCCGGCCGTCCCCGTCGCGGCGCGTGCCCCGGTCCCCAAGGCGGCCCCGGCCCCGGAGCCGCCCGTGAAGGCGTCCGCCCCGGCCGAGAAGAACGGGCTGACCGTCGTGGTGCGGCCCACGAAGGTCGCGTTCGCGGCCGGCGAGCGGCCACTGTTCGAGGTCACCTTCACCAACACCTCGGGCACGGCGGTCCGGTTGCACGACGTGGACCTCGCGACCGACACCTGGGTGGTCGCGGCGGCGGAAGGGGCGGGCCGGTGGACGTCCGGGCCGTTCGCGTACGCGGCGCGGCCCGTCGGGCAGTCGTTCCGGCTCGACCCGGAAAAGGGGCCGCTGCGGGTCGAACTCGCGTACCCGAAGGCGGTCCGCGGGCCGTTCGTGTGGGCCGGGCGGCAGAGCGTCCCGCCGAAGCCGCTGGACGCACTCGCCCCCGGGAAGTACACGGCGGTCGTCAAGCTGTCGTTCCCCGCGATCAAGGACAACAACCCGGTCCCGCACTGGAGCGGCGAACTGGAGAGCAACCCGGTCGAGTTCACGGTCGCCGAGAAGGCGGTCGAGGTGCCGGCCCCGGTCGTCGTGACGGAGGACCCGAACGGCGGCCCGGCGGCGGTGAAGATCAAGGTCGGGGAGACGTTCGAGGTGCGGCTGGCGAGCACCAAGAAGTTGCACGGCTGGGAGGCGGGCCAAGTGCCCGCGGCGCTGGTCCCGGCCGACCCCGGCCGGCGGCCGCGGTTCGCCCCCGCCCCCGGCGCGCCCGACGAGAGCGTCGGGGCGTACCGGTTCGCGTACACGGCGACCGGCGAGGGGACGTTCCCGCTCGAGTTCCGGCTCCTCACCCCGAGCGGGCCGACCGTGACGCAGCGGGACGCGACCGGGCTGGTCCGGAAGTTCGCGGTCACGGTCGAGGTGGCGAAGTGACGCCCGCGGTCACCCGAGGCCCAGCGGCGCGGCGGCGTCGGCGAACCGCTTCACCGGCACGCCGGCCGCCTGGAGCATGGTGACGTACAGCCCGGCGAGCGGGGCCTTCTTGCAGTCGAGGTGCTCGCCCATCTTGAACTGCCCGCCGCCGTGGCCCGCGACGAGGTTCGCCAGGTCGGTGGACTCGTGCCACGTGCCCATGCCGCCGCCGAAGTGGACCAGCGCGTTGTCGAGCAGGGTCGAGCCGTCGGCCTCTTGCACCGCCTTCATCCGGCCCAGCAGGTACGCGACGTGGCCGATGCGGAGGCGGTCGACGGCGGCCATCCCGACCTGCCCGCCGGGGCCGCTGATCCCGTGCGTGTACCCGTGATAGGCGTCGTTGAGCTTCTCCTCCTTGTACACGTCGCCCATGTGCCCGAGGACGGCCGTGGCGACCCGCGTCTGGTCGGTCTGGAGGGCCAGCACGAGCACGTCGAGCATGAGGCGGACCCGGGGGCCGAAGTTGCCGGCGGCGGCCTGCGGGTTGCCGAGGTCGAGCGTCTGCCCGACGCCCGCGACCTTCGGCAGCGGCTTGACCCCGGCCGGAACGGTCGGCAGCGGGACGCCCTCCCACTTCCGCGCCTGGACCGCCCGCTCCTCGATCTCGCGGAGCTGCGTGAGGTACTCGTCGAGCCGCTCCCGGTCGGCGGCGCCGAGCGCCCCGTGCAGCGCCTTCGTCTCGGCGACGACCGCGTCGAGCACGCTCTTCTTCTGGAGGTAGCGGGTTTCGGCCTGCGCCTTCTCGGCCGCGGTCGGGCCGCTGAACAGCCGCTGGAACACGTCCCACGGGTTCCAGTCGCACGGGACCGGCGAGCCCGTCTCGGTGTAGTTGATGGTCATGTTCCGGTCGTGCGACAGCGCCAGCGACGGGATCCGCGTGTGCTGCCCGAGGTGCCGGGCCGCGACCCGGTCGACCGACACGCTGTTCCGGCTCGCGATCCCGGGCACGCGGAACAGGTCGGCCCCGGTCAGGTGGCACATCGGGTCCTGGCCGTGCCGCACGACGGTCCCGCGGGTGAACGCGCCCTGGTGGAACAGCCCGCTGAGGATCGACACGTCGGCCTTGAACGGCAGGAGCGGGTCGAGCGTCGCGAGCGGCTTCACCTCCGGGGCGATCTTCACGTTGTTCGACAGCATCGTGTCGGCGGGGAACTCCTTCGCGTCGGTCCAGTTCTTCCCGACGACCGCCGGCTTGAAGGCCGGCATGAACATGCCGCTGCCCGCGTACAGCCACACGAGCCGCACGGGCGGCTTGGCGGCCGCGGCGCGTGCGCCGGCGGGGACCATGCACTCCAGGAACGGGAGCGACACGACCGCCCCGAGGCCCCGAAGGGCGTGCCGCCGCGTGATGCGATTCCTCATCGTCGTCCCCTTCGGGAGGTGTGTTCGGTTCGGGCGTGCCTGGTCTTGAATCGTTCGCCTCACGCGGGGC
>NZ_JBHYGG010000296.1:0-35580 GCF_051859125.1 Gemmata sp. | reverse complement strand
GTTGGTGCCCGAAGGTGCCTGCCCCGGGGTGTGCGCCGTCGTCGTCTGATCGCGATCCCGATTCCCTTACGACTCATTCGCCCCTCGGAGACTTCAACATGGTCAGCAACATCACCCCCGCCGATGTCGCGCTCCTTGAACTCGCGTCTGGCGCGACCGGCGCCCCGGCCGACGTGATCGAGCGGTTACGCGCCGGCGGGTTCGTCACGCTCGACGGCGGCACCCCCACCCTCACGGCAGCGGGCGAGACCCGGGCCGAGAAGCTCAGGCCTGCCGCCTTCGACATCCGCGCGATGTTCGGGGGGACTACGAGCAACGGCGGCACCGCGATTTCCGCGCCGGGCGGCTCGCGCCTGTACTGCTGAACCGACACCCCAACCAGCACCGGAGCCCACCCGATGGCCATCCCCTTCCGCGTCGCCGGCGCTCGCGCCGCGATCACCGCCGCCCCGGACGGTGCGAAGCTCGCCACCTTCACCGGCGTGGCGTACACCGGTGCCCCGATGCAGCCGGGCGGGTGGTACGGGCAAATCATCCTCGACCTCGACGGGATCGTGGTGCCCAAGCAGCAGCGCCCGGCACTGCGCCAACACGACCACGAGAAGATCGTGGGGCACACGACCGCCGTGAAGGTCACCCCGGACGGCATCAAGGTGACCGGCGTGTTCAGCGGCCAGGACAGCCCGCACGCAAGGGAAATCATCGCGCTCGCCAAGAACGGGTTCGAGTGGCAAATGAGCGTCGGCGCGAACCCGCTACGCACCGAGTTCCTTGAGTCGGGCGAGACGGCCGAGGTGAACGGGCGCGAGATCACGGGACCGATCACGATCAGCCGCGAGACCGAGTTGGGTGAAGTGTCGTTCGTCCCCCTTGGAGCGGACGGCGACACATCCGCGGACGTGACCGCCGCGGGTGCGGCGGCAGTGAAGGCGAGGCCCGCGCCGCCGCGCAAGTCCGACCCGGACCCCGACGAGACGACCGACGAGACGGAGGAGTCGGACGAGGAAGACGACGGCCTCACCGAAGATGAGCGCGCCGAGGTGCGCGCCGTCGAGGCGATGTTCGCAGCGGAGACCGAAGCCAGGATTCAACAGATGCGTCGCGACGCCGCCGCGGAGATTCTCAGCGGAACCTACCGCGCCTGACCCCACCCGCGGCCCGCACCACGACCGCCCCACCAGGACCGCCACCGATGTACGGCACCGACCCGACCGCCGAGCAGTTCACGACCGTCACGCCGCCGATCGGGTTCACCGCCACGGACGGGCGGTTCCTCCCGCTCGCCCTCACCCCCGAGCGCGTCGAGGCAATCCGCGACACGAACGGCATGGACCTGCCCCGGGTCGCGCGGCGCGGGCTCAAGCACCTGTTCGACGGGGGCGGTCCGAAGGCACTCGTGCGGTTCGCGGAGGCCGTGTACATCGCCGCGGGTGGCGACGACAACCAGGACTCCGACGGGGTGCGGGTCGGGGAATCACTCGTCACCCCGGAGCAGTTCGGGACGATGCTCGCCGACCCGACGAACTTCGAGCGGGCCGGCAAAGCCTTCGTGATGTGCGTCGCCGACTACTTCAAGAACCGCCGCGGCTGACCGCCCGGCACCACTTCCAGCGGGGTGCTTCATGTCTGCGAAACAGGTACGCGCCGGCCGGGCGTTCGTGGAGTTGTTCGCGACCGACAACATGCTGACGCGCACACTCGACCGGGCCGCCGCCAAGGTCAAGGCGTTCGCCGGCACCGTCGGCGGGATCGGGCTCAAGGCCGGGGCCGCGGGGGGCGCGATCCTGGCCCCGCTCGGCAAGGCGCTGTTCGACGCGGTCAACAAGGGCGGGGAGATCAAGCGCATCGCGACACAGTACGGCCAGACCACAGACGCCGTGTCCGCGCTCGCCGGCGCGTTCGGAATGGCCGGGTCGGACATGGCCGAGTTTTCCGGCACGATTGACGGCCTGGCCGGGAAGGTCCGGGCCGCAGCGGATGCGGGCGGCTTGCTGGACGAACAACTCGTGTCGCTCGGCACCGCCCGGGAGTTCGAGAAGCTGTCTCTGCCCCAGCAGTTCGACAAGCTCGCCGACGCCTTCGGTCGCATCCCGGACGCTGCCCACCGTGCCGCGAAGGCGCAAGAGTGGTTCGGGGCCGCCGGCGCGAAGCTGCTCCCGTTCCTGAAGGACGGCGCGGCCGGGCTCGCCCGCATGAAGGCAGAGGGCAGGAAGTCCGGGGGTGCGATGGACGCCGAGAGCATCGAGCGCAGTGAGACCGCGTCCAAGGCACTGATTACCGTCTGGGAAGAACTCAAGAACACCATCGTTGCCGTGGGGTCCGCGTTGCTCCCCACGTCCGACCAGACCAAGGACATCACCGAGCGCATCCGCGAGGCGTTCGCGGCCGCGCGTGAGTGGGTCGCCGAGAACAAGAACCTCATCATTGCTGTCGCCGCGGGCGGGGCCGCGCTGGCCGGGCTGGGGGTGTCGCTCGTCGTCGCGAAGGCCATCATTGCCGCCATCGCAATTGGCATCGGAGCAGTCGGCGCTGCCTTCGCGCTGCTCCTCTCGCCGGTTGGTCTCGCGGCCGCTGCGATCGCGGGAATCGTGACGTGGTTCCTGACCTGCACCGACACCGGGAAAGCGCTCGCAAAGGAAGTCGGGGAAGCGTTCTCGGGGATGGGCACCATCTTCAAGGACACGTGGGGCGGGATCGTGGACGCCGTGAAGGCGGGTGACCTGCAAGGCGCGTTCGCCATCCTGAGCGCGGGCGTGAAGGCGCTGTGGCGCGAGTTGCTGCTGACGCTCAAGAAGGGCTGGAACTCGTTCGTGGGCGGGCTCACAGAGGTGATCCGCAACAACCCGATGCTACTGCCGGTGATCGGCGCGGCCATCGGCACCGCGGTCGGCGGCCCGCTCGGCACCGTCGCCGGACTCGCGGCCGGGACCGGGCTCAACTTCGTGGACTTCGAGAAGCACCTAGCCATCGACCTGAAGGAAGCAGAAGACGAGGCGCGCGCGGCCAAGAAGGAACTCGCCGACGTCATCGCGGGCCGCAAGCAAGCCCGCGAGCAGAAGGACGCGCAAGGCAACCCGTTGTTCGGGTTCGCACTCACAACCGCCATGTGGGCCAAGAAGTATTTCGGCGGCGCGGACCCGGCCGAAGAGGCGCGCACCCTCGGCAACAGGCAGCGCGGGATCTTCAGCGGGCCGGTTCAACAGCAACTCGGGTACGGCGACCAGATGGCAAAGCGACAGTACGACGTGCAGGTAGCGATCAAGAACGGCGTCGAGAAGGTCGCGAACAAGGTCGAAGACCTCGGCAAGAACGTGGCCGTCTTCAAGCGCTGACCCGCCCCGTCGCACCGCCACGGGGCAGGCAGAGCGCCTGCCCCTTCTCGTTCCCGGGAGCAGCATGGCCACCGCACCGGACGCCGCGGAATTGGTCACGAACTACTTCGGCCTGGCCGTGAAGCACGCCGCCAAGTGGGGCAAGCTCTACCCGTGGCTGCACGACCAGTTCGTGAGCGTCGCCACGGAAGAGTTGTGGCGCGCGTCCACGGAGTTCGACCCCCAGCGGTGCCCGCGGTTCGCGACGTACTTGATCCCCCGCATCCGGTGGGTGTGCCTTGAGGTCATCCGGTCCGAGCGGACCAGGAACCCGCCCGCTTTTGGGCCCCAGTGGCAACCGACGCTGAAGAACGACACGTCCCCCCTGGAGGCCGCGCCCGGCCGGTTCGCCGATCCCGCAGAGACCGCCGAGCGGCTCGACCTGGCGGCGCTGCTTGCCTGTCTGCCCCCGGACCGGGCCGACGCTGTGGTCCGCACGATCGGCCACGACGAGACCCACGAGAGCGTAGCCGCATCCCGCGGCCAGACCCGGGCGCGGGTCGGTCAACTGGTCGCCGAAAGTCTCGCCGCACTCAGGACCGCGGCGGGAGTCGAGTAGCTCACCCACACCACGAGGAACCACGACATGAACGCGACGCTGAACCTGACGTTGGCCGAGCAGCGGAAGCACGACGATGAGTTACTCACGCGGCTCCGGGACCGGCCCCGGGCCGGCACCCTGGCCGACCTGTTCGGGGGACTGGAACCGCGCTGGGCTACCCAGGCGGCCGAGCGGTTGCAGGTCGCCGGGCGGGTGACCGAGGACGACGCGGGCCGGCTACACGCCGCGGTGTGAACGCGAACCGCCCGGGGCTCTGAACCCCGGGCGGCTGCGTCACGTTCGGGAGGAACATCCTCCCCATACCACAGTTCAACTCTACCACGCGCCGCGGGCCGGCGCGAGTCGGTCACTTCAGCATCCGGTTGCGCTGCCCTGCTGCCCGCTGGGCCGGGTGTAGGGTACGGCCACCTCCGTCTGGCACTCGGGGCAATGGGGGTAGTATCTGGCCAGGACCGGGAACGACCCATCCGGCGCCTCAAACAGGGACGCTGCGAACCGCACGGTGTTCGGGTTAAAGGTGAACTCGCAGCCGCAACGCGGGCAGTGAGCCGTGAGGGTCATGGGGCACCGTCGGGACGGGCTTGATGATGCTGGGTCAAACTACCCAGTCCCCCACCGCACCCCAACGCCCGTCCACAAGTCTTCGTACTCTCCTGACGCGCTCGGGCGGCACGAAACGGCTACCCACCCGGGCGGCTCACTTCCCACGCAACAGCCGGCCGCGCTGATCGTCCGTCATGCCTTACCCTTGAGCGTTGCGGCAAGTGCCGCGCGGTCAAGCGTGACCCGCACCCCGGCCGGGTGGGTCAGTTCGAGTGCCCGCGGGGTGACCGTCACCCCGGTGAGCCGGTAGGTGCGGGTGAGGCCGGTCGCGGTGGAGTCCACCAGCCGGACCCTCCGCAACCGCAGGAGGTGTTGCCCAAGGTTCCCGGCCGCCGCCCCGGTCGCGGCCGCCAACTCGGCCACGGTCTTCGGGCCGCTGGCCAACTCCAGGAGCGTGGCCATCCGGTGATGCTCTTGGATCGTCGCCAGCCACTCCGACACCCCGGCCAGCCGGACCACTCGTCCTTGCTCGGTACTCACGACCTCTTCCCCTTCTTGGTAGCCGGCTTCTTCGCCACCGTGGGTTCCTCTGCGCCCCCCGGCAGCGGGACCGGGGCCGGTTCCGGTTGGGGCTCAGGCTTTGGCGGCGGGTACGCCATGTGACGCCGCAGCGCCTCGGCCACGACGCGGTTGAACTTCTCGCCCCGGTCCGCAGCGAACGCCCGCGCGTCCGTCAGCAGCGACTCGGGAAGCTCCACGTACACACCCTTCACCCCGGGTCGGTCAACGCTCGGCATGTAGCACCTCCAAGTTGAGTCTACACCACAGCCCGAGAGATGCCTAGGCATCTGCCAAGAATTTCCCAAGTCGCACTTGACAACTGCCTAGGCATTTGCCTATACTATGGGTGTTGAGACGAACGACACAGGAGGACGCGAGATGTTCGGTTACCTGACGATGACGGTGTGCGGGGTGGTTCTGCTGGTGCTGGGCAACGTGGTGGTGGGCTCGGTGATGCTGGCCGGGGCCGGGGTGTGGGCCGCGACGAGCGGGACCGGTGACGACGACGAGTGAGACGACGACGCGGGCCGCTCACGTCGGGCGGCCCTTCCTTCACGACACGAGCGAGAGCGAACATGGACGACATCCTGAAGGTCTACCGCGAGGAGTTGGCCCGGGTGCAGGCCGAGCGGGACCAGGCCAACGACGAGCGGCGGAAGCTGTGGGCCGCGGTCGGGTTCCTGAAGAGCGCCACGGGCACGCTCCTGGGATGCGTCGAGGCCGCCCACGAGTGCGCCGAGAACGAGGAGTTCTTGCGGAGCGGGACGTTCGACAGCGTGCGGACCGAGGCCCGCCGCGAGATCGGCGTCGCGAACAAGCTGCTGGGGATCGCCGCGGCCGAGTGATCGGAGGGGCGGGTTAGCCCGCACCCTCGGCAGCTTGCAGCCGGTACAGTTCCTCAAGCATCCAGATGAATTGCAGTTGCGTGGAGCGCCGCGCCTTCTTGGCGTCAGCCTCCACGCGCGCGTAAAGCTCGGGCGGGAACCGGATGGATCGGGTGATCCACTCGTCATCGGGTTCCGCCCCTGACGCCGTCTTCTTGCCGCTTTGCTTCGCCATAACGGTCATGATCGCAACCCATTTGGTTCACGGCAAAGGCACGCGCCGCGGAAGATGGTATCAGAACGGTTGCGCGGAAGGCAAGGATTCACCGAAATGAACCTTGCACCCTGCTAACCAAAATGGTATCAGAAATCACCACCGACAGAACCGGACCGCGTGCGTCCGCAAACGAAGAAGCCCCGAGGTAGTTCGAGCTACCCCGGGGCCGGTGCCCCCATTCCCCAGCAGGAGATTGCAGACATGGTGAACAGGCTATCCACCCTCGCCCCCGAATGCAACGGCACCCCGGCGACCGAGGCCAAGCCGACGCCGCACACCCAGAAGGGCGACGCGATCCGCTCCGCGATCCGCCGGAACATCCTCGGGCAGTCGGCGATGAATCAGGACGCGATCCAGATCAAGAAGACCGCCGAGAAGCTGTTGCAGATGCTGCGGGAGTTCTGGAACGACTACGATTCCGGCTTCGCAACCCTGCTCTGGCTTCAGAACGGCGGGATCACGTTCGAGGAGATCCACGACAGATCGCCGTGGGCCAAGCATGGCGACAGTTGGAGCGCCAAGCTGTGCAACGACGCGGCCGGCTTCGGGTGGGCACTGGAGGGGTTCATCCGCCAGTTCAGCGAATGCGTGCTGCCGCGCCGCGTATCCGAAGAGGTGATGCGCGAGATGCTCGAACGGCTCGACAGGCTCAACGCGGCATGCGGTGACCGCTGAGCGGCGACCAGCTACGCAGCGGCTTGGGGCCCCGTGGCGATCGTGACGGGGTTCGCCGTCGCTGCTACGGCCATAGTTCCAACCCCCAACTCCGGCCGCCCGCCGGCCATGTCGCTCGCGCAACCAGCGTTCCACGACAGGGCCGACGGGTTGAAGGCCGGGGATCTCAACTGTCGGGACCGCTGAATGGTCTGGTGGATCAGGACCCGGACGGCGGCCCCTTCCTCTGCAAGCAACCGGGCCTCGTCCCGCAGGGCACGGGCCCGGCGGATGAGCGGATCGGAGTCCGCGGGATCGAGCGGTGGCGACACGATGTACTCCCCTCGGGCGCCCGTTGTGGAGATCATCAGATTCGTAGACCGGCGCGGACACCGGCCCAGCTTGCGGCCCCGGATGTCACGTTCTCCCGACAGGCCTGAGAGGACTCCCGACGGGGCAAACGCAGCGGCCCGGGGCACGCGCTCCGGGCCGTGTTCGTTTAGGTGGCGTCCCCGAGATTGGCAGCGAGTTCGTCGAGTTGCTCGCGGAGATGACGCACAACGGCTGACATGGTGCAAACATGAACAATCCGCGAGTGGGTCCACCAGATGGACTGAAGGCCAAGTAGGCGATACATGACTTGGCCATCCTTGAGCCGATAAAATTCCAGGACCGGCCCTCCACTCAGTCCGACAGGGGACGCAGGTCGTTCGGTTGGAATTCGCCCGGTGAACATCGGGTATTCTCGAACGGGACTCCCCGGCGGAAGGTCGCAAGGCAACACCCACACAAGGCTTGCCCGCACCGAACCATCAAAATCGTCCCCCGCGGTTGGGTAGACTTTGTCTTCTTCGGGAAACCCAAGCAAGGCCACCGCGAACCGCGTTCCGTCTACTTCACCAGTCCAGTGACGCGGTTGAAACGGTGCGATTCCGTTGGCCCGAAAGCTGTCAACGTACAGATCACGAAGGGGGATCAGTGCGAAGTCCAATCCTCGCGTCCCCTCATCAATCGAATACCCTTGCAAGTCGTCCGGCGTCATCAGGGTTGGGTGCGGTACTATCGCGTCGCTTCCAAACCCGTCGAAGATTCTTACGCCTGTGATCTGAATGCGATTTGCAAGCCGCAGGGTTTCGAGACCAACGTCGGCGTCGTGAAAGACATGACCTGCTGTCGCAAAGGACCACCGGTCCAGGATTTCAACAAAGAATCCAGAGAACGATGCCGCTCGCTCAATACCAGTCGCAGTGCCGTTCTCCATGCACTGGTAGTTCACGACAAGACAACCGAGGTGCCGAGAAACAAGCCGGACAAGCCCGAGTCCGGATTGGTCCAACGCCTGCTGATCCATGCCATTTCTCCCCAACGTCACTCGCTCACCCGGATTTCATCCCACGCTGGGACCACTACGCCCGCAACCCCGTCGCCGCGGTGCCGGATCACGCGCAACCGGCCCGCGACCACGATCCGCCCGCCTTCCTTCACGTCGAGCCTGCGACCGACCAGGACCGCGACCCGCTCGGCCCCGTCGTCGCGGTCGGCCGCCCCGACGATCGTGAATCCGTTCAGGGTGTACACCGGCTTCGCCACGATGAACGTGACCGCCACGCGCTGCCCGTCGAGGGTGCGGGCGCGGTCGATGGACATCGAACCGAGATCCAGCGGCCGCACGTCGAGAGCAGCGACCAGGAGGACGAAGGCGAGCATGGGCCATACTCTCGACATGGGAACACACCTCGGTGATGATAACCTCAACCATGGTGAGGACGCCAACCCATGCCCCCAGAAGCTGAAGACGACATTGAGTTTGAGAAGGGCGACCACGTCGGGGTTAAGGGCACTGGCGAGATGGGGCGCATCATTGGGCCGGGAGATGCTCCCGGAACGTGGAAAGTGCTGCTCGTGGACCGCGACGGGAAAACGCAAGAGGTCCAGTTCGCCAGCGATGCGATAGAACCGATCTATTGACTTTGTGGGCAAGGGTTTAAATGGTGCCCGACATGATGACGTTGTGCCCCCCGGCCGCGGCGACGGTCAGTGCGCGCTTCGCGAACTCCTGTCCCTTCACGTCCGCGAAGTCGATGTCGTAGCGGTTGAGTTTTCCCTCGACCTCGTCGGCCGGGGGCGAGACCGGCTCGACGCCGCCCGCCCCAACAACGATCCCGACGGCCTCGGCGAGCGACGCGACGCCGAACACCTCGACCTCGCGGACCACGGCCGCCTCGCGAGCGTTCGCCGCGGGGACGATCAGCCGCGTGAGGCCCCGGGCCCGGGCCTCCATCGAGATCGAGAGCGACCCGACCACCGGCCGCACGGAGCCGTCGAGCGCGAGTTCCCCGACGGACGCGAACCCGTCGATCTGCTCAGGGGCGATCTGGCCCGTGGCGACGAGGATGCCGATGGCGATGGGGAGGTCGAACGCGCCGGCGTCCTTCCGGAGGTCGGCCGGGGCGAGGTTGATGACCGTGCGGCCGTTCGGGAGGCGGTAGCCCAGGTTCACGAGCGCCCGTTCGATGCGGTGGACGCTCTCGCGGACGGCCATTTCCGGCAGGCCGACGAGAACCGTCTTGGGCATCTGGGCCGGGGCGGTGTCCACCTCGACGTCGACCGGGACGGCGTCGATGCCGAGCAGGGCGAACGTGCGGAGCTGGGCGAGCATTGGGACCTCCGCGGCCGTTGGCGGTGCGGGCGTCGGGGCCGGGTCACTTCTTGACCCGCTCCTCGGGCCGGGGGTTCAGAATCAGCCGCCGGTACGCGACCCGCATGAACTGGAGCACCAGTCGGGCCGAGATGATCCCGATCGCGAACATGAACGCGGCCGGGTGGATGTAGAACTTGGGCCGGCCGGCCGCGTCCTTCTCGTCCATGTCCACGATCGAGTCAACCATCCACTCGCGGACGTTCGTGATGAACCAGATGTTCAGGCCGACGAGGACGATCGAGAGGACGACGCCGAGGATGCCCGGGAGCAGGTGCAGGAACACCTCCATCGGCGTCGCCTCGTACACCTTCTTCGTCTCGGCCCGCTCGCGGGTCAGGTTGTTGAACCCGCAGTGCAGGCACACCTTGGCGTCGGGCGGGTCGAGTTCCTTGGCGCAGTGCGGGCACCGCGGGATGTCGTCCTCCTTGATGATCTCGACATTCTGAACGCCCTCGTCGTCGTCCAGGAACGGGCTCTTCGCGGCCGGTTCCAACACCTCGGCCTTGATGACCTTCTTCGGCTTCGGCGGGGCCGCCTTGGCGCCGGGCTTCGCGCCCTTCGCCCTGGGGGCGGGCTTCGCGGCCGGGTCCTCCGCCACGAACGCCAGTTCGCAGTGCTTGCACCGCACCTTTTTGCCGAACACTGCGGGCGGAACCTTCAGGTTCTGCTCGCAGTGCGGGCACAGCACCTCGACGAGTGACGCCATCGGATGGTTCCTCGCCCCCTGTCGGGGGCACCACGGGCGGGCATAAATTCGGACGCAACGGGATCAATACCCTAGAAAGATAGCCGACCGACCGACCAGGATACAAGCAGGTATCGCTTCATGTCCGAGCCTTCCGGAAGCCCCGGGCCGGGTGCCCAGGGTCCGCCGCACCCCGCG
Organism: Gemmata sp.; assembly: GCF_051859125.1. Classification (NCBI taxonomy): domain Bacteria; kingdom Pseudomonadati; phylum Planctomycetota; class Planctomycetia; order Gemmatales; family Gemmataceae; genus Gemmata; species Gemmata sp. The sequence continues at coordinate 25,204 of NZ_JBHYGG010000296.1, read as the reverse complement.
CACGAGCCCCGCATCCTCGTCACGATCGCCACGTACAACGAGGCCGGGAACCTCGCACCGCTGATCGCCGAGATCCACAAGTTCCTGCCCCGCGCCGACGTCCTGGTGATCGACGACAACTCCCCGGACGGCACCTGGCAGATCGCCGAGGAGCTGGGGGCCACGGACCCGCGGGTGAAGCTCCTGAAGCGGCCCCAGAAGCTCGGCCTCGGAACTGCCACACTTGCGGGCATGAACTACGCGATGGCCCACGGGTACGACCTGCTCCAGAACATGGACGCGGACTTCAGCCACCCGCCGCGGTACCTCCCGGGCATTCTAGCGGGAATGAGCAAAAACGACGTGATGATCGGTTCGCGGTACGTTCAAGGGGGCGGCACGGAAAACTGGCCGCTCCCCCGGCGGATCATCTCGCGGGCCGTCAACACGATGGTCCGGTTCCTGTTCCGGATGCCGGTCAAGGACGCCAGCGGCGCGTACCGGTGCTTCCGCGTGAGCATGCTCCGCACGGTGCCGCTCGACCGGGTGCGCTCGCGGGGGTACTCGTTCCAACAAGAGGTGCTGTTCCGCTGTTACAAGTCGGGGGCCAGGATCGGCGAGTTCCCCATCATCTTCGAGAACCGCCGGGCCGGGGCCAGCAAGGTGAACCGCAAGGAGGCGATCCGCTCGATCAGCATGCTCCTGTTCATCGGCCTCCGCAACTTCTTCGGGCTCGAGCGCAAGTAGCGCGCACGACCGCGGTCGGGCGGTTCGCCCGGCCGCGTCGTGAAACCCCTCCGCGCTCAATTACTTCCGCACCGCGCGGCGGATCTCGTCGAGTTCGCGGGCCAGTCGGTCGAGCCGCTCAAGGATCTGATCGTTCGTGCCGCTGGAGCGGCCTTCTGCACGCTGGGCCGGACGCCCCTCGGACCGCGGGCCGCCCTTCGGCTCCGGGCGCTGCGGCGGGCCGAAGCTCGGCCGCTCGGACCGCGACGGCGACCTCTCCGCACGCAGCTTCTCGGCTTCCAGCTTCTCCAGCGCCTGGATGACTTCCTTGAGTTGCGCCGCGGACAGTCCGCTCGCGGCGCGGACCACGCCCTGCACCGCGCCCGACGCCGCCCCGCGGCCGCTGCCCGGACCGCCGCGCGACGGCTCGCCGCGGCTCATTCCGGGAGGGCCGAAGCCGCCCGGCCCGAACCCGCCCCGGCCGAACCCGCCCGGAGGGCCGAAACCCGCCGGTGGGTTGAACCCGCCGGGGCCGCGCGGGCCGTCCTTCGCCTTCGGTTCCGGAGCGCGGGCCGGAGACTTGAGTTGCTTCAGCCTGGCTTCCAGATCCGCCTCCAGCGACTTCAGCTTGGCGAGGTCGGCCTCCAGGGCACGCAGCGGGTCGCCCGGGCCGCGCTCCGGACCCCGCTTCTCGAAGCCGCCTTTCTCGAAGCCGTCCTTCTTCTCGAACCAGTCCTTCTTGTCGGAGCCCTTCCCCTTGCCCGGGGGTTGGGCAACGGCCGGGTCGGCGAAAGAGACCAAACCGGCCGCGACGGCGACCGACATCATTGGAGCAACAAGCATGCGAATCATGGTGCACCTCCGAAAATACGATGCGGGAGAGTCAGCCCGCGGCGAGTCACGGGCGAAGGCCCGTTACTGACCCTAAACGTAATCCCCCGCCGATGAAGACCCGAGTAATCTCGGTTCGCCGCGAAGGAACCCCCGGTGCGACAATGGTTTTTGCCACAGTTGAGGGGTGAGGAAACCGTTGAGCCGAGTCCATTCTCTCCGAGCTTCGGCCCGGCGCGCGCTCGTCCAGATCGAGTCGCGGTTCTGATCCTGGCCCCCGAACACTAAGGGCGGCCGCCGGGCCACTCGGTCGAAGCGAGCCTGCCGCGCCCGTCTGATTCGCTGCTGGGTCACCCGAACGACCCGGCACTGAAAATGCAACGAGATTTTCGCCCAAATTCAGGGCTCCCAATCACTCTCGAGGGTTCCCAATGCGATTCCACTGCCGCTTCGTCGCGTGTGTCTCTCTCGTCCTGGCGAGTTCCGCCCTGGCCGATGACAAGAAGACCGACGCCAAGCCGATTACCGACGCCGAGTTCGTCATCAAGGCGGCCAGCGGCGACATGTTCGAACTCGAGTCGAGCAAGCTGGCCAAGGACGCGGCCAAGTCCGATGACGTGAAGAAGTTCGCCGAGCACATGATCACCGACCACGCGAAATCGAGCAAGGAGCTGATGGAGGTGGCGACGAAGTCCAAACTCGGTCTCCCCACCAAGATGCTCGACGAGCACGCCAAGCTGCTGGAAAAGGTGAAGGGCGCAAAGGGAGACTTTGATAAGGCTTACATGGACGCGCAATTGACTGCTCACAAGGAAGCAGTTGTCCTCTACACGAATGCGTCGAAGAACGCGAAGGACCCGGGGCTGAAGGCGTTCGCGGAGAAGACCCTTCCGGTCATCAAGGGACACTACGAGCACGCCCAGAAGCACGCCAAGACTCAGTGACCGTCCGAACCAGCGTCATTGCGCAGGACGTGAGAGTTATCCCTTCAACCCCTTGCCGTTACAACCGATACCGAATCCTGCGGAGGGGTATCTATAGCCGTTCACTGTGTAGGCCGGTCCTGTACAAGTGCCACATACCTGGCCCACATAGTGAACGGCTACACAACGGGTTCATATCACGCGATTGGGTGCAACCCGTCGACAGGTTCTCGAATTTACGGCGAGCAGCGTCACCACTTCTTCACGGCACTGAGCCACTCCGTCGGTCACGAACGGCACGAGGCCTCGCGATGAGCAGTTTTTCCATGGCCAGGAGCGCCCCCCACGGCACCGCGGGCCGCGCGGCGGCGGCGTTTACCAAACTCTGCTCGATACAGGGACTTTACTACCTGATCACCGGTGTATGGCCGCTGGTGAGCATCGAGACCTTTCAGATGGTCACCGGGCCGAAGACCGACCACCTCGTCACCGGGCGGGAGTCGGACCACTGGTTGGTCAACACGGTCGGCGTGCTCGTCACCGCGAACGCTCTCGTCTTGTTACTCGCCGCGTGGCGGAACCGCCCGACGCCGGAGGTGGCCCTGCTCGCCGCCGGAAGCGCCGCCGGGCTCATCGCCATTGACGTGATCTACGTGGCCCGGGGTGTCATCCCGCCCGTCTACCTCGCCGACGCCGCGTTCGAGGCTGTGCTCATCGCCGCCTGGTTCTGGGTCGCGGCGAGCGGGCGGCTCCGGCCGAGAATCGCGCACGAGTGATAAGGCGTGTGCCCGATACCTTCAGCAGCACCTGCGTGCGCTCCCGGCCGCGGGTTCGCGGGCGTTCTCGTCCAGCCCCGGGTCGTCGGCCGCGACCGCGCCGTTGCGGACCAGTCGCCGCCCGCCGGCGAGCACCTCGACCAGTTCGAGCGACCCGGACTCGAGTACCACCAGGTCGGCGTCCGCCCCCGCGGCGACGCGGCCCTTGCCGCCGAGCTTCAGGACCGCGGCCGTGTTGGTGGTCACGCACGGTAGGACGTCGGCCAGCTCGATTCCACCGGCCACGCACGCCCGCACCTGGGCGAGCAGGTCGCGGGGGGTCGAGATCGAGGCGTCGGTCGAGACGGTGAGCCGGTCGGCCGGGCCGCCGCGCTCGCGGTAGTACCGGAACCACTTGGGCAGGTCCTTCTCGACCACGTCCACGTCCACCGCCGCCCCGCGGCGGGCCAGGTCGATCGCCTCGTCCATCAACTCCTCGCTGCGCTCGACGTGCGTCGGGTAGAGCCACTTGGGCTTCACGTCGAACTCGTCGACCAACTGCCGGAGGAGCGCCAGCCGCTTCCGGCCGGGGCCAACGTGGAAGTGGGTCAGCCCGGCCTTCCGCGCCAGGTGCCCGCCGATGAACGCGTCGCTCGCGAGTTTCGCCAGGTCGTGCGGCGACGGGTCCATCGACCGCTCGTCGGAGATCGCGATCTCGCCCGCCCCGATGACCTCGGCGACGAACAGAACGTCGTCCCGGACCGACTTCGTGAGCGTGCTCGGCGGCACGTCGTACCCGCCGGACCACACGAACGCGGTCAGCCCCTGCTCGCGGAGCGCCTTCGCCCGGCCGACCAGCCCGGCCATGTTCTTCATGGTCGTGTCGACGCCGAGCGTGCCGACGACGGTGGTGATCCCGCCCAGCACGATCTCGCCGGCCCGGATCTCGGGCGTCTGCGCGCTGAACCCGCCCTCGCCGCTGCCGCCGAGCAGGTGCTCGTGCGGGTCAATGAGCCCCGGTACGACGACCCGGCCGGCGGCGTCGATCACCTCGCAGTCCGCGCCGAGCTTTTCGAGCGCCTTACGGTCGATCGCGCCGACCTTCAGAACGTTCCCGCCGCCGACCAGGACCGACTGCCGGCCGAGCGGCTCCGGGGCGAACACCTCGCCCCCCTCGATGAGCACCAGCATGGGCTACTCCTTCTTCGCGCTCGACCGGACCGGCCGCCGCTGCTTCAGGTCGAACGTGTCGCCGGGGGCCAGGACGTGGACGACGGCGTCGTGGATGGACAGCGGCTCCTCCTCCGCCGCGTCGGCCACGGTGGAGTACGTCACCTTCGACGCGTCGAAGACGTACACCCCGCCCGACCCGACCACCTTGAACCGCTGCCGCTCGACGACCACCGCGGTGTCCTCGTCGATCCCCAGGCCGAGGGACTTCGGGTTCTGGGCGATGGCCGCGAGCAGCCGCCCGGTCCGCCCCCGCTCGGCGAAGTGCTGGTCGATCACCAGCCCCTCGACCAGCCCGAACCCGGGGGCCATGCGGTTGGCGTCGCCGGCCCGCGGCGACGAGCCGCTCTCGCCGCTGACGAGCATCGTGTCCGACAGGGCCGACGCGCCGGCCGAGGTGCCGGCCACCACCCCGCCGTCCTGGTACACCTTCTGGATGGCCTGGAAGACGGGCGTGTCGCCGAGCTGGCTGGTCAGCCGGAGCTGGTCGCCGCCGGTGAAGAACACCGCCCCGGCCCGCTTCAGCGGCTCGGCCGCCTCCTCGCTCAGCCCGTCCTCGCGGTTGTTCTGGTGAACCTGAACGACGTCCTTGACCCCGAGGTCGCCGAACGCCTTGGTGTACACCTCCATCAGGTCGTCCGGTTCCTCCGACGCGGTGGTCACGACCACCACCCGCTTGCCGCCGGCCCGCCCGGCCACCTCCCGGAGGATGGCCTTCTCCCCCTCGCGGTCCTCGTGCCCGCCGATGATTACCAGTGTCCCCGCCATGCCAGCCCTCCGTTAGTTGCGGTGCCGCCGACTCGCACCTCGCGAAGACGGGAACGGCCGGTACGCCCCAGCCGCGGCACCCGCGGTCGACCCGTGAATCGCGTGACTCAGCCCACTTCGACGGGCGCGTCGCCCCGCACGACGGCGGTGCGGTCCGGGGCGGGCATCCGGCTGTCCGGGACGGCACCGAACTCGTCCAGCACCCGACTGACGGCGCGGAAGTCGTCGTAGAACACCACCACGATCTCGTCATCGAGCATCGACCGCAGCGCCGTGCGGACCGCCTCGCACTCGTCCAGCACGACCTCGCACTCGACCCGGCCGGGCGCCTCATGGGCGGCCCGGCGGAGCAACTCGGCCACCTCCCCGGGCCTGCGGCCGCGGTGGTCGCCGTCCTCCTTGATGATGAGCCGGTCGAAGCCGCGGGCGACCACCCGGCCGGACTCGCGGATCAGGTCGTCCCCCCGGTCCCCGGGGACGGTGAACACCGCCGTCACCCGCCGGTCGGGCCACAGCCGCGTCAGGTCGGACACCGCCGCGAACGCCGCGGGGTTGTGCCCGTAGTCCACCAGCACGTGCCCGCGGCCGACCTCGAACACGTTCAGCCGGCCCCGGTTGTGGGGCGGGTCGCTGGCGAACCCGGTGAGGGCCCGGACGACCTGCCCGGTCGTCAGCCCGATGGCCCGCCCCGCGGCGGCCGCGGCCAGCGCGTTGGCGACCTGGAAGCGGGCGGCGCCGCCGAGTGTCGCCGGGATGTCGGCCGCCCGGACGAGCCGCTGAGCGTCCGGCCCGGTGCCCTCGTGGAGCCACCCACCGGCCGCCCAGAACGCGGTGCCGCCGGCGTCGAGGTGCTGCCGCACGACCGGGTTGTCGGCGTCGAGCGTGAAGAACACGACCCGCTTCCGGTCCGCGTTTACGCCCCGCCGCCCGGGGAGCGCCGCCAGCCGCTCGTCGTCCGCGTTCAGCACGACCGTGCCGCCGTCGCGGACCCGCTCGGCGACCAGGGCCTTGACGTGCAGCAGGTCGTCCACCGTCTCGATCCCGTCCTGCCCGAGGTGGTCGGCCGAGACGTTGGTGATGACTCCGACGTCCGACCAGTCGTACCCGATGCTGCGGCGGACCAGGCCGCCGCGGGCCGTCTCCAGGACCGCCACCTCGACGACCGGGTCGCCGAGGATCACCCGGGCCGACTGGAACCCGGTCATGTCCCCCGCGGCGACCTGGTGGCCGTCCACCCAGATGCCGTCGGTGGTCGTCACCCCGGACGTCTTGCCCGCGGCCGCGACCGCGGCGGCGACCATGCGGGTGACGGTTGTCTTGCCGTTGGTGCCCGTGATGGCGATGACCGGGATGCGGCCGTCGCCGCGGGGGAAGAGCGACTGGACGACGGCCCCGCCGGCGTCCCGCGGCGTCCCCTCGCTTGGGTAGTGGTGCATCCGCAGCCCCGGCGCGGCGTTCACCTCGATGACCCCGGCCCCGGACGGCGGGAGCGGCCGGCCGATGTCGGGGGCGATCAGGTCGATCCCGCACACGTCCAGCCCGACCGCCCGGGCCGCCCGCTCGCACAGCCGCCGCACGTCGGGGTGGACCTCATCGGTCACGTCGCGGGCGGTCCCGCCGGTGGACAGGTTCGCCGTGCCGCGGAGCAGCACCCGCTCGCCCGCCGCAGGAACTTCGCCCAGTTGCCGCCCCCCGGACCGGGCGAGGTGGTCGACGAGTCCGTCGTCCACGGTGATCCGGGTGAGCGGCATCTCGTGCCCGTCGCCGCGCAGCGGGTTGCTCGCGTTCTCCCGCTCGATGAGTTGCCGGACCGTGCGGGTGCCGTCCCCGACGACCGACGCCGGCACCCGCTCGCTCGCGGCGACCAGCGCCCCGCCGACGACCAGCACCCGGTAGTCCCGGCCGACGAACTGCTCCTCGACCACCACCCGCGGCGAGACCGCGGCCGCGCGGCCGAACGCCTCGCGGACCGCCTCCGCCGTGTGGAGCCCGAGCGACACGGCCCGCCCCTGGTTGCCGTCGAGCGGCTTGACCGCGAGCGGCGGGGCCAGGGCGGCCAGTTGGGCCGCCGCCTCGTCGGCGGTGCGGACCACGGCGCCGCGCGGGACCGGGACGAAGAACTTGGCGAGCAGCGCCTTGGTCCGCGCCTTGTCGCACGCGACGTCCACGCTGACCGACGACGTGTGCGACGTCTCGGCCGCCTGGACGAGCTTGCGGTGGACCCCGTACCCGAGCTGGACCAGCGCCTCGTCGTCGAGGCGGACCACGGGGATGCCCCGCCGCGCCGCCGCGTCGGCGATCGCCCGGGTGCTCGGCCCCAGGTCCGTGCGCGCGGCGATCCGCCGCGCCTCGCGGACGGCGTCGGCGACCGGGTACGCCTCGCCCCCGAGGACCGCCGCCACGAGGTCGCGGGCGGCCGCGAGGCAGTGCCGGGCGCACCCCTCGTTGCGGTACTCGACGACGACCCGGTACACGCCGGGCGCACGCGTCCTGCGGGTCTTGCCGTGGGTCACGGCGCTGCCGGCCATGTTCTGGAGTTCGATGGCGACGTGCTCGACCACGTGGCCGAAGTACGTCCCCTCGCGGAGGCGCTCGACGAACCCGCCGGGGTAGCCGAGGCCGCAGTGGTGGTCGCCCAGGCCGGGGAGCGCGGCCAGGAGCCGGTCGGCGAACCCCGGGAACTCGCAGGTGTCCCGCTCGTCGAGGTCGCCGAGGTCGATCAGGGCGACGAGGGTCGGCCGGTGGCTGTAAACGTTCGGGCCGGGCAGAGCCCGGATCTCGGAGAGGGTCATGTTGTCGCGCCCGCTGTATTGGTTCGGCCCAGTCACCGGTCCGGTGGGCCGGGCCCACCGGACCGGAGTGGTCCCGCGAGAAATTCGCGTGACGTGCTGCGCACCGCGGCGGCACCAACGGCCCGGCTGGAACCCGCCCGGCCGCTTGGTGTGTGGGGCAGCAAGGTGGGTGCCAACGGTTACGGCGGGGTACCGCGGGCCGGGGAAGAGGGGAAACCCCGACGATCCGACCGGTACCCGTGGTGGGCGGCGGCCCGTACGGGTCGGTTGCTCCCGACGCGGCTCGGGAGGTGCGCACCGGTCGGCCCGCGGAGGCGGGAGTGCCGGCACCCGATGTGCTGAGTGCCTCCGGGACCCTGGCCCGAGGACCGACGCGTGCGTGACGCTCAGAAGAACCAGCGTAAACTCGGCCCGCTCGTGCTGATCGGCGGGGCCGAGGACCGCACCGGGGAGGCCCGAGTGTTGTGGGAGTTCGTGCGGTTGGCCGGCGGCGCCAAGGGCCGCCTCGTGGTGGTCACGGTCGCGTCCGAGGAACCGGTCGAGAGCGGGCTGGCGTACCTGACCGCGTTCCGCCGGCTCGGGGTCAAGGACGTTCACCAGCTCGACGTCCCGGACCGGGCCCACGCGACGGCCCCGCCGGCCGCGGCCCACTTGGATGCGGCGACCGGGGTGTTCTTCACCGGCGGGGACCAGCTCCGGATCACCAACCTGCTCGGCGGCACCCCGCTCGACGCGGCCCTGCACCGGCGGCGGGCCGAGGGGGTGGTGATCGGGGGGACGAGCGCCGGGGCGGCGATGATGTCAGGGACGATGATCGTCGGCGGGGCCAACGAGGGGGCCCCGCGGGCCGGGGCCGTCGAGGTCGGGCCGGGGATGGACCTGCTCCGCGGGGTGATGGTGGACCAGCACTTCACCCGCCGCGGCCGCACCGGGCGGCTGCTAGCGGCGCTGGCCCGGTACCCGCACCTGCTCGGGGTCGGGATCGACGAGGACACCGCCCTGATCGCCGACGGGGCCGAATTCCGGGTGGTCGGCTCCGGGGCCGTGACCGTGCTCGACCTCGGCACCGCGCTCGCCAGCAACGCCCTCGAACTCACCGCAGGCCAGCACCTAGGCATCTGCGACGTGCGGATGCACGTCCTCCCCGAGGGCTACCGGTTCCGGCTCACCGACCGGACGCCGCTCCCGCCCGCCGCGGACCGGGCGCACGCGCGGGCCGCGGGAAACGATGCCGGGGTGCGTCGAAGCGAAGGGCGGTGACCGCTGACACCTGGGCCACCTCTCGTGGCCGAACAGCGAGCGGCGTCGCCAGGAGCTATCGGGGCCGCGGAGCCCGCGGCCGTGCCGGGATCCGGGCGGGCGGAATAGCAGACGTGAACCGATCGCCAGCAGCTATCGGTTGGTGAATTGGGTCGCGGGTGCCCGCACTCGGACGGCTCGCAGTACGGGCATTCCCGTTGCTGCGAGCCCACAGGCATCCGCTCGACGCGGGGCCGCGTCGAGCGCACTCACGAGCGAGTCCCGAGGCGCGAAATCTCGCCCCGAAGTTCACCCCTTCGCGACGCTGAACCCTTGGTCCTCTGCGACCGCAAAGTCGAACACTTCCTGCGCCGTCGAGCGGACCGCTTTCGACTTGGCGCGCCAGCACAGCAGGTGCCTCAGCGTGTTCACCGTCGCGTCGTCGGGAACCGTGACGGCGACCTCGCGGCGCTTGGCCTCGTGGACCTGTCCCCCGGCCGTGAACGTGTGGTGCTGGCCGGCGTGGTCGGGAACGAACGAGTGGGACACGGGCGAGCCGGCAACGGCGAAGGAGCGGCGGTACAAGGTGATCTGCATTGGGGTCTCGCCCGCGTCGCTGTGGCGGTGTGCCACCTGGCAACGCTCCCCACATTGTATGAGATTTGTTGAATTGAGTCTGACATGGACCGAAGTCGAGAACGCGAGGTCCGCGTCGGCCTGGTCTTTCGGCCCGGGCCCCGCCGCGAGGGCACCGTGGGCGACTGCGACCGTCTCCGGCCGCGACCCGGGCCGTACTGAACGCCGCGAGAAGCAATTCATGCGTCTCCTTGTCGGCCTACCACCTCCGGCCGGTCATTCGCCCGAGTGCGCGTCGCGCCCGCTTGGTGTTCATGAAGTTGTCTAAGAGCATCGTGACCGTGTCCCCATCGGCGCCTTTGGGGGCTTCTTGGTCGCGTGCAGCGCGACCCACTGCGGCACGGACTTCACAAGCGCCCCGTCCGGGTCCGCCCACGGACCGAAGGAGTGCCACCTCCCGCGGATCTTCTTGGCCCGGCCCCCCGCGGCGTCTGGGAAGAAGAGAGGGAGATTGGAGTTCGGTTTGTTGGACTTGCCACCCGTGGGGACGGGTGTAGAATCTGCTGTGGACGCGGCGGCCGCTTCTCAGAAACGGTTGTCGTGGTCACCGCCGGGGGTCTGAATCACCCTCAGCACCGCCGAGCCAATCCGGTGGAGTCGCGGGTGTAAAGGACGGAAGTAACGCCGGACCCGAACCGCAACGAACGCCTGGGAATCTCAGCAGAAGGCGCGTTTAGCTCAGTTGGCTAGAGTACCACATTGACATTGTGGGGGTCACTGGTTCAAGTCCAGTAACGCGCACTCGACGCAAGGGCCGCAATCCGAAAGGGTTGCGGCCTTTTGCATTTCCCGGACGAGCATCAGAATAGCTGCCCTGTACGCCCAATGTACGCCCAATCTCCCGGCCGGGGGCCAGGGCATGTGCCAGCCGGTGTTCAACAGGACGGGGACGCGATGTCAACGCTCACCTGCCCCCACTGCGGGGTCGCGCTGCCGCTCGCCCGAGACGCCTTTTGCCCGGAGTGCCGCGAGCCGCTGGACGCCCCGCCGGAAGTCCTTCCGCCTGCTGCCGCAGAGCCCCGGCCCAGCCCACAAGCGGCCACGCCGGCCGAAGCGGTGTACTGGCCCGCGGTCGCGTTGATTTTGGCCGGTGGGGCGAACGCGGTCGTGGCGGCCCTCATCGCCACGGACGGGTACACCGGCTGGTTCGTCGGGCCGATCGATGAGCGGGTCCGCTGGGGCGGGGTCGTCTCGGGGGTGGCGTCCGTCGTCGTAATCTGGGGCGGGTACAACTTGGGCCGGCTCGGTTCGTTCGGCTGGGCGCTCGCGGGGTCGATCATCGCGACGACGCCCGGCCTCTGGGGTGCTGCTTCAGTTTCCCCGTCGGCATCATGTGCCTCATGACCGTGCTCCGAGCCGACGTGCGGGCGGCCTTCGGGACGCGGGACGGCCGCGACGAGTCCGACCCCGCTCACCGGTCACCCGAACAGGGTGCCGGCGAGGGTTGCGAGCTTCTCATCGTCGTCCGGCATCAGGTGCGCGTAGACGCGAAGGGTGATCGAAACGTCCGCGTGGCCGAGCCGCCGCGACACGGCCTTGATCGACCCGCCGGCGGCGATCAGCCCGCTGGCGTGCGTGTGCCGCAAATCGTGGAACCTCAGCCGCGCGGGGATCAGGTCCGGTTCGCTGTTCGACTCCCCTGCCCTCTCCTCCTCGGCCCCGTTCGAGTTCTTCACGATCGTCTTGAACGCCCGCAGCACGTTCTTCTTGTCGAGGTACTGCCCGGTCCGGGTGCAGAAGACCGGCGCGGCGATGCGGCCGCCCTTCAGCGCCGCCGCCCGGTGTTCGCGGAGCGCGGCCAGCACGGACGGGGCGAGGGTGACGGTGCGCCGCCCGGCCTGTGACTTCGGCTCCTTCAGCTTGAACTCGCCCTTCACCTGCGACAGCGCCCGGCTGATGCTCATCGTGCCGCGGTCGAAGTCGAAGTCCGACCACACCAGGCCGAGCAACTCCCCCTGCCGGGCACCCGACCCGAGCGCCAGCGAGAACAGGGCAAAGTTCTGGTTCCGCTCCGCGGCGACGAGGAACCGCTTGGCCTGCCCCGGGGTCATGAACGCCATCTCGCGGCGGGCCGGCCTCGCCTTCTTCACCTCGGCGGCCGGGTTCGCGGGGATCAGCCCGTTGCGGACCGCGTGCTTGAGCGCGATCGACAGCACCACCCCGGCTGACTTGCGCGCGTCCGCGCCGGCCGGCTTCCGGTCCCCGTTCCCCTGCTTCATGTCCGCGTAAGCCTGCTCGACGTGCAGCGGCCGCACCTTGTGGAGCTTCAGACCGCCGAGGATCGGTATCAGGTACTTGTGGACGAGTTGCCGGTAGCGCTCCCAGGTCCCATCGCCCACCGTCTCCTTCGCGGTGTTGCCGAGCCACCGCGTCAGGTACTCCTTGACGGTGATCTCCTCGGCGTCCACGAGCCGGCCCGCGTCGTGGTCGGCCTGGAGTTTGCGGAGCTTCTCGGCGACCTCGTTCTTGGTCTCCCCATACACCGTCTTGCGGATGCGCTTCCCCCCGCCGTCGAACCCGAGCGAGATCCGCGCGACCCACAGCTCCTTGTCCTCGCGGAAGGAGATGCCCCCCTCGCCGCGGCCCCGGCGGGCCGCCCTTCTCGTGCCTGCCATGTCAGTTCTTCCCCCACTTGCTCTGTTTGATCCACCCCTTGACCGTGTCGGCGTCCGATCCGACTTCGTCGGCGATCTGCTTCGGAGTCATCCCCTTCTCGCTCAGTTCGACAGCCCGTGCCTTCCGCTTCCGGTACGCGGTGACGCGGCAGGCGTCCCCGCAGAACGCGGCCCGCACGGTCCGCCCCTTGGCGAGGTTCGTTGCAACCTCAATGAGGCGGTTGCAGGAGGCGCACCGCGTGTAGGTCTTCCCGCCCATGATCGCGCCGTGCAACTGAGACCAGAGCGCGGCGAGCAGGGTCCGCGGAGCAAGCCTCTGCACCGTCCGGCCGTCCTGGCGGGCCAGAACGGGACTCACCGCTTTGGCGAGCCGCTCGTTGATTGTGCCGAGGAGCCACGTCCAGGCGACCTCGACGGGGTCATCGAACCGCGAATCGCGACTCCCGCAATTGACAAATCGCGCGTCTCGCCCGGGCACCTCTGCTTCCGACGGTAGATCGGGGTGAGTGTCGAAGTACCATCCTTCCGCTGGGAGGTGAGTCGATGCGCGTTCGCCGACAAAGGGAGTCGGACGCCACTGAAGGTGCCGTTTGACCCGCTTGGGGTCTGAGCTGGCTAGCAGGTCATACACCTCACAGGCGGTTCGCAGGCTGGCCACCTGCTGGGCCCACACGTCCCGAGACTCGCACGTCACGCTCGTGCTCGTCTGACCGGTGAATGGGTCGTTGTCGTCCTTGGACGCCCCGTAGAGCTTCTTCGCAGCCCCCCGCGGATCGCAGTAGGCTCGGTGCCACAGTCCCAACTCGCCATTCGCATTCGCGAACTTCGCGAGTGCTTCGATGTCTGTCGGGTCGAGCTCTGCGAACTCGCGGTAGAGGGCGGGCCGGCCTGCCAACGAGACGGCAACGCGGTCCAGCCACTCATCCTCGGTGCTCACGTCCAAGATCAGCACCCAACGATCCGACCCACCTGATCCTGGCCCTGCTGCCTCGCGGACTGGGTCGCGGTCGTCACCGCCCCACACAGCGGTGACACCCAACTCCTTCCATGAGCACCAGCGATACCCTTTCGCCGGCACCCACTGCTCGAAGTCGAAGCCCGATGTGATGTCTGACACGCGAATCCTTCCTGTTACGGAACTATTCTCAGCACACGTGACAATGGGTGGCACAATAACGCTGTACGCGGGTGGACGCAAGCAGAATCCGCAAGAGGGGGTCAGAAGATGAGCAACGCAGCCACGTCGCCGGATGGGAAGGCAGACCTGTTCGAGAAGGGGGCGGTGACCATCGAGGGGGCCACCACGGAGTACGGGCTCGGCCGATCGGTGCTTTACGGGTTGATGACGAGCGGCCGCCTGCCCTACTCGCAGGTCAACCGTCGCCGCCTTATCCCGCGGGAGGCTCTCCGTCGGCTCCTCGCCGAGGGGATGGTCGGGTCAGCCGGTTGACCGCGACGATGCCAACTCGGCGGCTCGTCCAGCTTCCAACGTTTTGGGCCGACCCCGCCACCACGCGAAGAGTCGGCCCGAAGCGAACACCGAGGTCAACAACGTGAACTCTAACACACCGCCGCCCGCAGGCAAACGTGTCCGCACGTTTCGCGGTACCGAGTACGCGCTCAGCACCGCCCACCCGGCCGCTGATGTGTTGCCGTGGCTCGGCGACGACGAACTCCAGGAGTTGGCCGACGACATCGCGGCCGTCGGACAGCGCGACGACATCGACCGCCTCGCCGATGGCCGGATCCTCGACGGCCGCAACCGCGAGCTGGCTTGTCTCGTCGCCGGCGTCGAGCCGCGGTACCGCGACAGGGAGAGCGACATCTCCGACGCCGACGCCGTCGCGCTCGTCGTCAGCCGGATCCGCCGCCGCGACCTCACCCCGTCGCAGCGGGCCGCCGTCGCCGCGGAACTGGCGAACATGCGGGTCGGCAGGCCCGCGGACGGAAAACCGGCAACGTTGCCGGTTTCGCAGGCCGACGCCGCCGGTCGCCTCGGGGTGTCGGAGCGGTCGGTCCGCTCGGCCGCCAGGGTGAAGGAAGAGGCCCCCGAGGTCTTCGAGCAGGTGAAGGCCGGCCGGATCGACGTCCACACCGCCGAGAAGGTGGCGAAGCTGCCGAGGGCGAAGCGGGCGAAGGTCGCGGGGGCAAAGGACCCGAAGGTCGAGGCGAAGAAGCACCTGCCCGAGCGGGCCAAGACGAAGACCGACGCGCCGGTCGCCGGGGGGACGCCCCCGCAAGCCGAACCGCCCGGGGTCGCGCAGGGTTCGCCGGAGCCCAACCCGGTCCTCGACTTCGTCTCGAAGGTGAACCGGCTGTGCGCGGCCCTCGACCGGCTCAAGGCCGAGGTCGGTGAGTTGGCGGGCGACCCGTTCGGCCGGCACATCCACACCGAGAGCGTCACCGGCCAACTCGACGCCGCCCGCAAGGCGCTGTGGCAGTCGCGGCCCACCGAGCCGTGCAACTGCGCCGCGGGCGGCTCCGACCCGAAGCCCGGGTGCCGCGCTTGCTTCGGCTGCGGCCGGTGCCCGGCGTCCCGCGTGCTGAAGGGGGGCCGGTAACATGCCCCGCGCCCTCCGCCCGTACCAGTCCGACGCCATCTCCGGCGTCCGCACCGCGCTGGCGTCGCACGCCTCGTGCGTAGTCGTGCTCCCGACTGGCACTGGCAAAACCAGCGTCGCCGCCGCCCTCATGAACGAGTGGCCCGGCGGGAACTGCCTGTTCCTGGCTCACACCCGCGAACTCGTCGACCAGGCCGCGGCCCGGCTCGCGGGCGAACTCGGTTACCCGCCCGTCGTGGAGATGGGTTTGCGGAGCGGGGAGCAGGGGCTTTTCTACCAGGGCGGGATGACGGTCATCGGCTCCGTGCAGTCGATGGTGACCGACCGCCGGCTCGCGAAGTACGACCGGCACCCGTTCGACCTCATCGTCGTGGACGAGGCCCACCGGGCCACGTCTCGCAGTTACCGCAAGATCGTGGACCACTTCACCGGGAAGAACCCGGCGTGCAAGGTGGTCGGCCTGACCGCGACGCCGAACCGGGCCGACGGCACCGCACTGGGCCTCGTGTTCGAGGCGGTCGGGTACGCGATGGGCATCCCCGACGCGATCGACGGCGGGTGGCTCGTGCCGGTGCGGCAGCGGTCCGTGGTCGTGTCCGACGTGCAGATCACCGGCCCGTCCCGGACCAACGAACTCGGCGAGAAGGACTACACCGACGCCGCGGTCGAGAGCGTCATGCTCGACGAGCAGGCCCTCGTGGCGACCGCCGACCCGCTCGTGCGGGAGGCCGCGGGCCGGTCGTCGCTCGTGTTCTGCGCGACCGTGCGACACGCGCACGAGTTGGCCGCCGTCATCGACCGGTACGCCCCGGGCAGCGCGGCCGCCGTGGACGGGGAGACGCCCCCGGACCAGCGGGCCGACCTGATCTCGAAGTTCCGCACGGGCCAGATCCAGTTCCTGTGCAACGCACAGCTGTTCGTGGAGGGGTTCGACGCGCCGACCTGCTCGTGCGTGGCGGTCGCCCGCCCGACCAAGTCCACCGGCAGGTACACACAGATGGTCGGCCGCGGGCTCCGGCCCCTGCCCGGCGTGGTGGACGGCCCGGGGGACGCGCAGGACCGGCAGCTCGCGATCATGACGAGCGACAAGCCCGACTGCCTGGTCCTCGACTTCGTCAACGCCGGCGCGTCCGGCCTGGTGACGGTCGACGACGTGCTCGGGGGGAACTACGACGCGGAGGTCCGCGAGGCGGCCGCGCGGGAGCGGGCCGCGACCGGGGACACCGCGGTCGGCGAGAGCCTCAAGCGGGCCCGGTTCCTGCTCGCCCTGGAGCGGGAGATGGACGCCCGCGCCGGGAACCGGGCCGACGTGGCGTACGACGTGTACGACCGCGACGGGCGGGCGCTCGCGTCGACGCCCCTGACCCCGAGGAAGCGGGGCACCATCACCGACGGCCAACTCGCGTTCCTGACCTCACTCGGGTGCAACCCCGACACCGCCGTCGCCTACTCGCAGAAGCAGGCCGGGTCGGTCATCGACTCGATGCGGGCGACGCGATGCACCGACAAGCAGCGGAAGGTGCTGGCCCGGGCCGGCATCGACCACACGGGCATCGGCACCGACCGCGCGAGTCGCATCATCGACGCGCTGAAGGCGAACAACTGGAGACGCCCGGAGGTGCTGCCCGCATGACTACCGAGAACATGCTCGACCGGCTCCTCCGGCAGCTCGAGCAGCGGGGCCTCCGGGTCGTTCCCGGGGCCGCCCCGGGCGAGGTCCGGGTCCGCGGCCCGGAGCACGAGGTGACCCCGGCAGTGCTCGACGCCCTCAAGGCGTTCAAGCCCCAGATCGTCGAGCGGTTCGCGGCGGCCGGCCGCCCGCGGGTGCCCCCGCCGCCGCCCCGCCCGCTGCCGACCGCGCCGGCGGAAACCTGCCAGGTCTGCCGCCGCACCGTGGCGTGCGACGAGGACCGCGAGCGGCTGGCCGACCCGGCGTTCTGCGACCGGGGAAAGGAGCCGAAGTGCCCGTACAAGAAGTGACCCGGCTCCCGCCGCACAGCACCCGGGCCGAGCGTGTGCTCCTCGCGGGCGTGCTGAAGGACGCCGACGAGGTGGTGCCCGCGGTCGCGCGGCTGGGCTTCGCGCCCGACGACCTGTTCCACCACGCGCACCGGCTCGTGTACGCGACCGCGGTCGATCTGTGGAACCGGAACCGCGGGTGCGGCCCGGCCGACGTGCTCCTCGACCTCCGCCGTCGGGACGAGGCCGCGGACCTGGGGCCGCAGCCGGCCCTCTGGCTGGCCGACGTCACGCTGACGCCGCCGTGGTTCGGCGGGATCGAGCGGTGGTGGGCCGACGGGTACGAGGTGCCCGGCGTGTCGCTGTTCACCGCGGCCCCGGTCGCGGCGGCCCGGCTGGTGGCCTGGCTGGCCAAGCGGCGGGCCGCGATCCACGCGGCGAACGAGATCCTCCGCGACGCGATGGACGGCGTGATCGGCCCCGACGAGTACGGGTGGCTGGCGGCGGGCGAGGGGCCGCTGCGGCCGCGGACGAGGGCGGCCTGACCCCACACGAGGCGACGCGATGAGTCAGTTCCAGAAGCTCACGACCGGGCAGAAGCGGATCGCCACGTGGCGGCGGAGGCGGAACGCCCTGGTCAGCAAGTTGCTCGCGGGGAACCCGCGGATGCTGTCGTTCGAAGCCCTCGCCGAGGCGAACCGGATCCTCCGGGGCACGGCCCGCTGAGGCGCGTAGTGACCGCACATAGCCCCAGGTTGGGCACACGGGCTGAAGTTCGACCGCGCCCGACCGCCGAGGCCAGAGACCCCGCAACCACAGCGGGCAGGTACAGCGACAACAGCGGTGGTGCGTGCGGCACTGAATCCGCACTGCGGCGAGCCGGGAGCGGCGAGCCGTACCGAGTATCGCCGGTGTGCGTCCGACACCCTGCCGGCGGTTGCGCGAGGGGCTGCCCTCATACTCGGCGGGCGGGGGTGAACTCCCCGGGTGCCCGAACCAAACACCGGGGAAGGTCGAACACCGCGGCTCCGTACCCGGGAACATCGACTTCACCGACTCCGCAAGGGGTCGGTACGTCTCCCGCTCACCACCCCAAGAATCGCACCACAACACCCGAACCCTCTTCCCCGCTCCGGTGGGGCCACTGCAACAAGGAGTACACCATGTCGAAGCTCAACGCCCGGCAGCAGCGGTTCATGAACGAGTACCTGATCGACTTGAACGGGACCGCCGCGTATCGTCGGGCGTTCCCCGGGTGCTCGTACAAGTCGGCGAAGACCGCCGCGACCCGCCTGCTTTCCAATGTTGTCCTCCGGGCCGAAATCGCGGCCGCCCGGAAGGTCCTGGGGAAACAGGCCCGGACCTCCGCCGCGAAGGTCATCCGGGCGATCGGCCACATCGCCTTCCTCGACGTCGGAGACGTGTTCGACCTGAGTTGCGACGGGTGGAAGTTCCGGCCGCTGCGCGACGTCCCGCTCGAAACCCGCCAGTCGATCGCGGCGATGAAGGTCAGGCGGACGAGCACCGTCACCCGGACGCTCGCCGGGGGCGAGCTAGTGACCGAGACGTGCGAGGTCATCTCGATCAAGCTCTGCGACAAGCTCCGGGCGCTCGACATGCTCGCGCGGCACCTGGGGCTTTACGCGGAACTGCCGCCGCTCCAGGTGCTGTTGCAACTCCTGCCGGCCGACCTCGCGGCCAGCGTCCGAGCGGAACTGTCCAAGCAGACTTGAGGCCGTTCCACTGGGGCAACCGCCGGCCGCATAGTCGTCTCATCGCCATCCGCCGGGCGATGGTCGGCGTGCGGCACCCGAGGCGTTCATGTATGGCACCCCCAGAACCCGAGCCGCTGCTGTCGTTCCCGGACCTGGCCCTGCGCCTGCCCGCGAAGATCGACGAACTCCGCAAGGCCGTGCGGAAGAACCCGGCACTGCTCCGCATGTTCGTGTCGGCCGGCCCGCTGAAGGTGCTGCCGCTCTCCCGGCTGGACCGGTTCCGGGCGGAGCTGGCGAGCGCGAGCCCGAAGCTCTGCCCGGCCGCCGCGCCGGCTACTTGCTCAGGCGTCGGATCCGCCGCTTGAGCCGTCGGCTGACGTGTGGCGACCCGATGACCGAGGTGCGTGCCGCGGTCTCGCTGCTCGACCTGCGGGAACGGTTCCGCCAGTGGCTTCGCGATGACACAAACTGATACGCCACAACCGAAGCTCACGGCCCGCGACCTGGTGGTTGCGGCCCTCGTGGCGTCGGGCAAGCGGCACGAGGACATCGCCGCCGAACTCGACTGCAGCCGGGCGACGATCTCGCGGTCGGTCGCCAAGCCCGGGTTCCGGGCCGCGGTACGCGAGATCCGAACCACGGCGGCAGAGAGTTCGGCGTCGGAGATCATCGAGGGGGCACGGGAGGCGGCGGTCGAACTACGCCGACTCGCCCGGGAGGGGCTGCCGAACGACCGCGTCAGGCTGGCGGCCTGCCGCACGATCGCCGAGTTGGCGTTGAGGTGGCATGAGCGCCTCGGCGTCGTGGCCGAACTCGATGAGGTGCAGCAGGAGATCAATGCGATGCGGGAGAGGCTCGATCAGCGGAACGCACCGTCACCACCCCCGGTCACGGGATCGCCGGCGGCGGCCATCGGGCCGACGGCACCGACGCCCTCGCCGGTCGCGATCGAGACGCCGATGGCAACCGAGACCGGCCCACTGACGGACGACACAGGCTCCTTGTTCGGGTGACGCATGACCGACGCCGACGACCTTCGCCGACTGGCCGCCGCGAGCGAGGGGGCCGCACGATTTGCGGACATCACGCGGGGCATGACGCAGTTCGCCGAGGGTGAGGTCATCGCCCTCCGTGAGCGGGTAACGTGGCAGCGCGCCGGCGACAAGTGGAAGTCGAGCGGCGGCCGGGTGCTGTCCGACGCGGCGTACCAGCGGCACGTCCAGCGACTGAAGGATCGCGGCGCGAAGTCGGCGAAGCCGGGTCCGACCCCGCCGGCACCGCCCACTCCCGCGAACACGCCGACGCCGCGACCCGCGCCGGCACCCGCACCCGCGGGCGGTCTTGCCCCGGCTCCCGACGCGAAGTCCGGTTCGTCCGCGGTGGGTCGCGGGGCGCGGGCCGTTGCTCGGGGTGTGCGGGCCGCACCGGCGGCACTCGGCGCGAAGGGTGCGAAGGTCGGCGAACGCGTGTCAAACGCGATTGCCGGCCTCGGGACACGGGCCAAGTCTCTCAAGGGTCTGGAGCGCCGGCTGGGGATCGGGGCCGCCGTCGAGAAGTTCGGCAAGCGGGCCGCCGTGCGGCACCAGGCCGTCGCCCGCGCATTCGAGCAGAACGGGTGGCTCGCGGGCAACACGGCCGCGTTCCGCGAGGCCACGCGGGCGCTCGGCGTGAACTTCAAGGAGTCGCGCCGCAAGTACGGGTTCCTGCCCGCGGTCGCCATCGAGGGGACCATGTTGGCCTTCGGGTTCCTGGCGAAGGGGGCGTTGTTTGCGAGCCTTGGGGCCGCGACGGCCGCGGCCGTCCCCGGAGTCGGCAAGGTACTCGGGACGGCCGTCAAGTACACGAAACTGGTCGTCACCCCGCTCGTGCGGAAGGTCGTCGAGTTCCCCTTCAAGACCGCCGCCCGGCTGGGGTCGGGCACGGCCCGCAACCCCGACGCCCCGGGCCGCGTGGCCCAGCGGATGGACTCCGGGGCACCGGTGGCCGGCCGCGGTCCGGTGGTGAGCCGGGCGCGGGACATCCGCCGCGGCACCGGGCCGGGCGACCTGTACACCGGGGGCACCTCGCGGAGCCGGCGGTTCGCCGAGGCCGACGACGGGTCCGGCATGGTGGCTGACGTTCGGCGGAAGCTGGACGACTTCCGGGCCACGCTGGGCCTGCCACCGACCGACGCCACCGACGAGCAGATCGCCGCGGTGCTGGACGGCGCGATGCGGGCGATCGGGCGAGCGGCCAACGGTGGCGGCGCGGCCCGGTTCGCTGAAGTGGGCGGCCTGACGGGGGAACTCGCGCGGGCCATCGACCGCGGGGAGTGCGGCCCTGGGGTTCGCTTCGACGGCGACCGCCCCGTTACCACGAGCGGCCCCTGCGTCGAGGCGATCACCCAAGAACTCGCCCGGTTTGCGGAAGACTTGGGCCGGGTGCGGGCCGTCGAGGACGCGACCGCCGCACTCGCTTCGGTGCCGACCCTGGACCGTGAGACCGCGGCGGGCGCGTGGGGCGAGGCTTCGCGGCTGGCCCGCGGCCCCCAGGGTGCTGTGCTCGGGAAGGTGCTGGCCGTGGTCTGCGGCGAGCGCGACCGTGCGAAGTTGGCCGCGGCGGTCGAGGATCTCTCCGACACGCTGGAGGCCGCGGGCCGCACGCAGGCCGGCCCGGGCCGCGGAGCCGACGACCTGGTGGGCGCGGCCGCGATCTTCACACACAAGCTCCAGCAGATCGCCGGGGCGCTCCGTGCCGACCAGCTCGGCGGGCGGGGCCGGGCGGCCGCCGCAGTCGCCGAGGTGGTGCTGGCCGCATTGCGGCTGGTGCTGCCGCCCCGGTCCGCGGAGGCCCTCGACAAGGGGCCGCTGGCGCTCGTGACCGCGGCCGCGAAGTAGGGACCAACACCCCGAGAGGAGAGCAACGTGCGAGCGACACACACGACCACCGAACAGCGAGAGTTGACCGGCCGGGCCGCCAGGGCCGCAGCGGGCCGCGAGGCGATGTTCGCCACCCCGGCCTCGCTGGATCTGGAGCGCCGGGAGCGGCAGTTGTTACCGACCGGTGCCGCCGCCCGGGAACTCGCCGAGCGGTTCCACCGGATCACCGGCTCGCCGCTCGCGGGCGGCTGAGGCCGCAGCGGACGACGAGCGACCGACCTACCACCACTCACGCACACGGAGCCGAGACGTGACCAGCGACCTGTTCATCAGCGAGAACCAGACCGAGACCCGCACCATCCCGGCCCAGCCGGGGCTGCACCCGGACCTGACGATCACGTACCGCCCGGCCCTCGGGCTGGAGCGGATCGCGTACCGGGCCAAGGGTGCCAACCCGGACCCGAACGTCCTGAACCAGCACGAGGTCGACCTCGTTGCGAAGTACGCCGTCAGCATCAACGGTCAGGAGCTTCGCGACAAGGACCGGGTCGCGCGACTGAAGCCGGTGGTCCGACAGTATCTAATCGATTTGATCCTCGGGTACGCCGCGGCGGACGAGGGCCGCGACGCGCGGGCGGCCGCCCCTCCAGGCGTCTGATGCCGAGCCGCGTTGCGTCGCGTCGGGGTGATCCGGGTTCGCGGGGTGAAAGGGGACCGACATGGCATCGCAGGCGCGTAAGGACCTCGAACTCCGCATGACCGTGACGACGGACGCCACGCGGGCGACGGCGGCCATGCAGCAGCTCACCCGCGAGGCCGAGCGAACCGGCATGGCGGTCAAGTCGATCGGCACCGGCCCGGCCGGTACCCCCGGGGCCGGCGGCCCCAAGGCCGAAGCGGGGGCGCTGGGCACGCTCTCCAAGGGGTTCGGGGCCGTGGCCGGGGTCGTCGCCGGCGCGGCCGCCGGGGTCCAGGCCATCGGCGGCCTGCACAAGGCGATCCTCGACCTCGACAACCCGCTCTCCACGGTCCGCGAGAAGACGCTCGGCTTCGCGAAGGCGATCCCGCTGCTGGGCGGTGCCATCTCGGAGTTCGTGTCCAGCGTGATGGACGCGCGGGAGCGGATGCTCCAGCCCGAGCAGTACCAGGCGCTGCAGGCGGCGCGGGTGGAGTCCCCCATCCGGATGGCCCAGGCGGCCGCGCGGCACGAGTTCCGGCAGAAGCTCGGCGGGTGGAACCGCGAGGTGGACGCGGCGGGGTACGCGGCGCAGGCCGCCCGCGAGTTCCCCACCATCGGCTCGGGCCAGGCGCTGCTCACCAGTGCCGTGGGCGGGGTCGCCGGGTCGTTCCTCCGGGCCGGGCTCGACGGCATCGACCCGCGGGTGTCGGCGGCGCTGGAGGGCGTCCAGGCGGCCCGGCGGAGTTACAGCGCCACTCTTGGCGAGTCCGAGGGGTCGAGTTGGGACGTGGACGACGCCCGGCTGGGGGCGGACGCCGCGGCGCGCGAGTGGCAGGCGGCCAAGGCCCGGACCCAGGCGAGCCTCGAGGCCGCCCGCGGCGGCGGCGCGGGCGAGAGCCGCAGCGACATCGCGTACCGCGAGACCCTCGAGAACGGCCGGCGGAAACTGGGCGACGGGGTGCTGGGCACGGCCGCCTCGTACTTCGCGGCCGCCGGCTCGTACATCGCGCCGTCGTGGACCGGGTCGAGTGCGGCCGGCCCGGACCCCGGGTCGCAGCAGTCGCTCGCGATCGCCGCGACCCGGGAGAAGGAGCTCGAGCAGAAGGCGCTCCTGGCCAACGCCGACCTCGAGGAAAAGATGCGGATCAGCAAGGAGAAGCAGCTCTCCCTGGCGCAGAAGTCGTACGAGATCTCGAAGGCCGAGACGACGCTGATGAAGGCCCAGCTCGCGGTCGCCGACCAGCGGCTCGCGCGGACCGACGAGCAGATCGCCAAGGCCCGGGGCGGGGCCGCCGAGTTCGGGGCGATGGACAGCCTGTCCCAGGCCGGGCTGCTCCAGGTGGCCCGCAAGTTCAAGGGGGGCGGGCGGGAGGCGGTCAACGCCGACGAGTTCCAGATGCTCGCGGGGAACACGCTCACCCGCGACCTCGTCGGCCAGCGGGCCGAGCGGGACGGCTCGACGAATCCGATGTTCCAGGCGCTGATCAAGGAACTGGGGCTCACCGACGCGGGTGAGCTGCAGAGGAGAAAGGATCAGGAGAAGGCCGAGGCGGACAAGCTCAGGGCCGAGGTGAGTTTGAAGGTCCAGTTCGACGAGGAGAAGTTCAGCGACCAGGTCGTGAAGGCGCTGGAGAAGTTCGACTTCAAGGCCCTGTTCCTGAAGGCGCTGGAGTTCAACCTGCGGAAGCCGGACCTGGCGGCGGCCGGGGCGCAGGCGGGGCTGACCCAGTGACCTACGGGCGGTTGGCGTAGTATTCGGTGCCGGCGAAGTCGATGATGTCCTTGCGGTACAACTCGACTTTGAAGCGGTCGGGGTTTCCTTTCTCGATGAGTCCGAGCGCGACGCTGAGGCCCCCCCGGCTCAACGAGTCGAGCGAGCCCCACCGGTCGGCCATGTGGGTGACGCCGTCCACCGACCGCATCTTCGGCGACCGGTCCCAGACCCGTTTCGCCTGGGACCGGAAACCGGGGTCCGAGACCGCCCACTGGCACCGGAGGGCCGTCGCCAGCCGGCCGAGTCCGAGGTTGCTTAGGGTCACCTCCTGATCGGTCGTGAGGCACGGCAGGCCGTCCGGGCTCACCTTCGCCGGATCCGTTCGCAACAGCACCCGGATTAAGTCCTCCTCTTTGGCGGTGAACAACTTCTTGTTCTTCTCGACCTCGGCCTCGCCCTCCTTCCGCCGCAGCAACGCGAGCCGCTCGACCTCGGCGACCGCGTCATCGAACGTGAGCGGCTTCGGCGGGGCCGGCTTCGGTTCGGGCGCGGGCGGGACGGGCTCGGGGTGCTTCGGCGGTTCGGTCCTCTTGGGCGGGGTCACGATCGGGACGGGGGCGTCCACCCGCCGAAGCACCGGCGGCACCGGCTCGGGCCTTGCCTGTGCGACCGGCTCGGCCGAGCTGAGATCGGCCGGCTTCGGCGCGGGCCGCACGGCCAGCCACACGCCCGCGGCCGCGGTTGCGACGAAGCCGACCGCGATCACCGCGAGGTGAACGGTGTACCTGGGCTTCTTCGGCCGCCGCGTCGGGACGAACGCGGGCTCCGGGTCGGCCTCCGCGATCGGCGGCACCCCCAAGGGGCTCCGGCACGTCGGGCACGTCACTACAGTGCCGACCTGGGCCGCGTCGATGCTGAGCGGGTGCCGGCACGTCGGACAGTGGATCACGAGCGACATCGGCCGTTCCTCCTCCGGGTTCGCGGGGGTTCGCGTGGCCCTGCGGGTGCGGAGTCCCGCCTCCGGTATTCGCTCACCGGGGGCCGATCTCTCGCGAACCCCGCCTGCAACCGGCATCGCCGCCACGCCGTGCGCGACGCGCAACGCATCGCCGTTCCCATCACCGACGGCCCCGGCGGGTCGAGCCCCCAGCTCCGGGCGACCCCCGCCAGTCAGTTGCTCTTGATCGCGGGTTGGGCGCGTGGCTTGGAATTCAGGATCTTGCA